>CAYULV010000077.1:0-1711 GCA_964445655.1 uncultured Granulosicoccaceae bacterium
CCTCGGATAGCAGCCTTGGTGTAATCCATACCGTGCAAATCTGTTCCCATGCCCATCTCGATGGCCAGTCTTTTACGTGCCAAGCTGATTACTCCTTGAATTTTTCCAATGTGATGAGACTGATTATTGTGGTTGACTCAGAGCCTCAGTCCACTCGTGTAAAAATTGCCTTCTTTTTATCTTGTCCAGATAGACCAGCAATCCGGGTCCTAACCTGATCGGCCGAAGGTACTGAAATGATTCGAGCTCCTCAGTGCTCACCGATGACAAACTCGTGTCACTACGCAGCAGTTGCTGACCCGAGTCGCCTATCAGGAAATCGATAAACCGGCCAGCCACCGACTCGGCTGTTGCACTCGCCGGTATCAAGGCGGTTCGTTGCAGTATATGGGTATAGTCCTGCAAAGGCACGACAATGCCGTCATCATCAGGACCAAATGCATTGGCGGCATAACTTCCGACAACGTTATACGCCATCATCAATTCACCGGAACGAATATCATCGATCATTTGCCCCGAGCAGCAGTACAGTTTGGGTTCCAGCCCCCCCATGACTTCAGCAAGACGCCAGTAGGCATCAGACTGACGATTATCTTGTGTCGCAAACAGATAGCCGGCACCGGACTCGCGAATATCATAGGTACCGACCCTGCCCGCAAATCGCTCCGCATTGTTACGTAACAGCGCCGTCAACTCTTGTCGATTGCGTGGTGGCTCCAGACCATCGAGCGCTTGTTTCGACATCAACAAAGCGGCAGGTTCAAGCGTGAATGCAAACACCCTGTCACGCCATCGAGCCCAAGCCGGCAAGGCATCCGTAGCATTTGATCGATAGGCCAGCGTCTTGCCATCATTGGCAAGTTTCATTTGCAGATCCATCGCCGAAGAAATGGCAAGGTCGATGCTGACCGAGGAATCGTTTACTGCGCTGAACAAATCTGTACTGGAAAGAACGGTATATTCAACTTCGATTCCGGCATTCTGCGCCTGAAAGGCTTTGATCAACGGTTCAAAATAGATAAGATCTGTCGTCGAATGAATAGTCAGACGCCCTGTCGCTTGTGAAGCTTCAAAGAGATGTACTTCCTCGATATCATAAGCCAAGGCCATCGGACTTAAGAGCACAAACATAAACAGCCGCAAAGCAAAATTTTTCATTCTTTGATACTCAGGGGTCGATCATCGGTAAGCACAAACAGGCCTTTGTGCCAGAGTCGAGACGTGCGGACAAGCTGAATTGACCGTTATGCACCTTGGCCACTTCTTTTACGATACTCAAACCAAGGCCTGAACCGACGACATCATTGACATTACCGCCACGTTGAAATCGCAAGCTAAGTTCTTCATCGGACATCCCGGAAAGCCCGCGTCCCTCATCGAGCACCGAGACACAGACGTTGTTTGACTCGCGGTGCATACAGACCTCGACGGTGGTGTCAGAGGGTGAATACTTGATCGCGTTGTCGATGATGTTCATGATCGCGCTTTCAAGCAAGACGCGATCACCATTAGCACTAAAAGGTGCATCGATCGCGAGACTGATATCAATGTCCTTGAGCTCGGCCGCGACATCGAAACGATCTACAGATTGAGTCACAATGGCGGCCAGATCAAGGGGTACGAGCTCTGGCTGATCGACACGATAGTTGACCATCGCATGCTCAAGCAATTGCCCCGCCGAACGCGAACTTTCATCAACGGAACGAATCAC
>CAYULV010000077.1:1811-4316 GCA_964445655.1 uncultured Granulosicoccaceae bacterium
CATGCTCAAGCAATTGCCCCGCCGAACGCGAACTTTCATCAACGGAACGAATCACTTCACGCAAGGCGTGTCGCCCTTGCTCGCTGTCCGCATGATGCATGGCAATTTCGGTCTGTGTACGGACTGTCGCCAAAGGCGTACGCACATGATGTGCTGCTTCAGCAATAAACGTTTCGGTTCTCTCACGGGCGCTTTTCAAACGCGCCATGAAGCCGTTCAAGGCATCAAGCAAGGGATTGAACTCGCTCGGTACCGGGTAATTCATCAATCGCAGATCATGTGGACCGCGTCTTCCTACGGCCTCGATAACCCGTTGCAAGGGGCGCAGGGCTGTGTTGATCGCGAGCCAACTAAGTAACGCCGCCAACAAGAACAAACCGACGCCAGCAATGGCCGCTCGACTGGCGACACGGGCGGCAATGGTCTCCTGGCCCAGTCGAGTCTGTCCGATAACGACTCGAGCTGACACACTCTGACTGCCAATACTCATGCGTTTTTCAATCGCAGCGATACGTAAATGGGTGTCCAGATAATCGCTTGAATAGTAGATCGGTGAGTCAACCGTCGTTGGCCAGGCTGGCGGCAAGGGCAGATCTTCATAACCCGTTATCGTTTCATCGTTTTGCAGGATACGATAAAACACTCGCTCTTCACTGACAGCGCCAAGCATCGAAAAAGCCGAGTACGGAATATCAACCACCAGGTCACCATCGGCAACGCCCATCTGCTCGGCGATGGTGGCCACCGATGCACCGAGAATATTATCTTGCGTGGCCTCTGCCGCCTCATCGGCAACACTCCTCACGGCCAGATATAAAATTACCGACAACAAAGCCGCAACGACAGTCAGTTGCACCAACAACCGTTGTCGTAGAGACATGGCGGCTTTCATGATTCGGTTATTCGGTAACCAACCCCACGCACGGTTTCTATTTTCGCTTGCGAACCCTGAAGCTTCTTGCGTAGACGACCAACATACACCTCAATAGCATTGTCCGATGTTTCTTCAGCGTAGGAAAAAAGACGATCCGATAACTGTGTCTTGGAAAACAAGCGCTTTGGTTCGGTCAGCAAAATTTCCAACAAACGTAATTCCCGGTTACGCAGTCGATGTGTCTCCTGGTTGATCGTGACCGTCGCAGACAAGGGATCAAACTCAAGATCGGCATAGCGCACCAGATTGGCACGCGCACTGCCCGGTCGCCGTCGCAGTACCGCCCGACAACGTGCTTCGAGTTCGGCAAAGTCAAACGGCTTTATCAGGTAGTCGTCCGCGCCAATATCCAGCACATCAATTCGGTCAGACACCGAACTTCGTGCGGTCAGGACAATAACCGGGGTATCGTGATTGGCGCGCCGATGCGCTTTGAGGAAACTGCGACCGTCACCGTCTGGCAGCGTCAGATCAAGCAGAATCAGGTCGTACTCAGCGCCTGCCAGATACGCATCAGCCTCTTTGATGCCGTGTGCATGGTCGGCCACATGACCATCCAGCTCAAGGCGTTGGCGCACTGATTCGGCCAGGCGAATATTGTCCTCAATCAGTAGAAATCGCATTGCCGTCTGTGAATTTTCGTCATGACAGGTTGTTGTCAGATTCGCAATGAATGATACATTGACAGAACAAAACACAACGGAGGAAAAAATCGATATGCATACCCTACAAAAATTGGCCGCAGCCGTGGTCCTGGGCTTAGGCGCCAGCGGTGCCGCTCAGGCCGCTGAATGTATCGCCCCGGCAAACCCCGGCGGTGGCTGGGATTTTACCTGCCGCTCAATCGGCAAGATCATGTACGACATCAAGGCAGTCGCAGACCCGGTTCAGGTCACCAATATGGCTGGCGGCGGTGGCGGCCTGGCCTACACCCACGTGGTCAACGAGCGTGCTGATGACGAGGATCTGATCATTGCAGCATCGTCGGCGACAGCGACACGCCTTGCCCAGAATGCCTACGGCGGCATGACAGCGGATCAGGTGCGCTTCCTGGGCGCCATTGGCGCTGACCCTGGCGTTATCGTGGTTGGCAAGGACTCACCCTTTCAGTCACTGACCGAACTTCTCGATGCGGTCAAGGCCGATCCTTCCAGCGTGGCGTTTGCCGGTGGTTCCGCCGTTGGCGGTTTTGATCACCTGAAAGTACTGATGGCGCTCGGGCGTACTGGCTTCAAAGACATTACCAAGGTCAAGTACATCGGTGTTGATGGTGGCGCAGATGCGATCACACAAACCATTGGCGGGTTTACCCAAGCGATGACGGGTGATATCTCGGAAGTGGTCGGGTTCTTGAAATCCGGTGATGTGCGTGTACTCGCTTCTTTCACCGACGAACGTCTACCGGGTGAGTTCAGCAATATCCCAACAGCCAAGGAACAAGGCATCGACGTGGTTGCGGTTAACTGGCGTGGACTGTACGTACCCAAAGATATCTCTGATGAAGCCTATAACAAGTGGTCGGATGCACTAGCGCAAGTTGCCGCGTCTGATGAATGGGCTGAACAGATGAC
>CAYULV010000077.1:4416-15174 GCA_964445655.1 uncultured Granulosicoccaceae bacterium
ACCCACAACGACATACCCAACAACACACCTAGAGGCATGCTGTGAGCGATAGAATTTTTGCCTTGATCGTCCTGCTTGCCGCTATTGCCTATATCGTGGCTGCGGCGGATATCCCGACAGGCTTTCTCGTTGATCCCGTCGGTCCAAAAACATTTCCACGGATTGTCGGTGGTGTCGCAGCACTTTGCGCTGTCCTGATACTGATCAAACCCGATGACAACCCGACGTGGCCTGGTGCCGGGACCTGGCTCAAACTGTTTGTCGCCTTTGCGATACTGGTCGCCTACGCCTATACCTTGAAACCACTGGGCTTCCTGATACCCACTGCGGTTGCCGCAACCGTGTTGAGCTACCAGATACGCTCGCGTGCCATGCCCGCACTGTTGACCGGGCTCGGCTTGTCGGGTGGCCTCTTTCTGATTTTCAAATTTGTACTGGGGTTGAGCCTGTTTCCGGTTCCCCGTAGCTGGTTAGGTTAAGGGGATTTAATTATGGAAACCTTATCCCTATTGGCTGATGGCTTTGCCGTCGCACTGACTCCAACCACTCTGTTTCTGGCGATTGCCGGTTGCATCATCGGCACCATGGTCGGCGCCCTGCCCGGGCTTGGTCCATCAAACGGTGTGGCGATTCTGATCCCGCTGGCCTTCTCGTTTGGACTCGACGCAACAGAAGCGTTGATTCTGATGACCAGCGTTTACTACGGTGCGATGTACGGTGGGCGTATTTCATCGATCCTGTTGAACATACCCGGTGATGAACCGGCCTTGATGACAACACTCGACGGTTATCCGATGGCAAAAAGCGGGCGCGCCGCAGAAGCCTTGGTACTGTCCGGCGTTGCCTCATTCTTCGGTGCATTTCTGGCAACCATCGGTTTGATGTTATTGGCGCCATTACTGGCAAGAGTGGCTTATCTGTTTGGTCCGGCTGAATACTTTGCCTTATACCTGCTGGCCTTCTCAACGCTCGGCGGCATTGCCTCGAACAATCAGAGAAAGGCCGCATTGGCCGCCTGTATCGGACTCGGCATTGCCATGATCGGCCTCGACAATTCAACCGGCATGGGTCGCTTTACCGGGGGCAATTTACACCTGATGGATGGTGTCGATTTTCTGGTGGCGATTGTCGGGTTGTTTGCCGTGTCAGAAGTCTTCATCTTCATTGAAAGCCACGGCAAGAGTTCAGCGATAGGTGTGAAACTGAACAAGATCACGATTCCAACCAAAGACATCATTCGTTCATTCGGCTCGATGATGCGCTCAACCATTATTGGATTTATCGCCGGCATCCTGCCTGGCGCGGGTGCCTCACTCGGAAGTTTTCTGGCGTATATGTCCGAGAAGGCCTATGTGCGCGACAACAGTCAATTTGGTAAAGGGGATCCACGCGGCGTCGCCGCACCCGAAGCCGGTAACAATGCAGCCGCCGGTGGTGCGCTGGTACCGATGTTGACATTGGGCGTGCCCGGCTCTGGCACCACAGCAGTCTTGCTCGCCTTATTGATGACATTGAATATCACACCAGGCCCCTTGCTGTTTACCGAACGACCGGAAGTTGTCTGGGGATTGATAGCCGCATTGTTGATTGCCAACATCGTGTTGCTGATCCTGAATGTGCCTATGGTGCGTTTCTTTGTGAAGGTTTTGAGCGTGCCACCCTGGATTCTGTTACCGGGCGTATGCATGGTGTCTTTCGTTGGTATCTATTCCTTGTCAGGCAGCTACTTTGATCTTGTGCTGATGATCGCATTTGGCCTGCTCGGTTACTTCCTGCGAAAACTCGATGTCCCGACCGTACCGATCATTCTCGGCATTTTGCTCGGCAATCATATGGAAGACAGCCTGCGACGTGCCATGGTGCTCTCGGGCGGTGACTGGAAATACCTGTTTCAATCAGGCATCTCGATAGGATTCTGGATCGCGGCAACTGTCGGCTTTATCGCGCCGGTCTTTTTGCGCCGATTTATCAAGAAACCACAAGCCGTCAGTGATTGATCGTTCGCGATAAGCGTACATAGTGATGAGCCTATAACGTGACAAGGACTCGCATACTCGTACCGTCCGGCGTGCTCGGTCTGGGATTCGACCGCGAAGCCTTGGCCAGAGGTGCAGCGCTGCAACCTGACATCATCTGTATCGATGGTGGTTCAACCGATAGTGGGCCCTTCTCACTGGGCACAGCAACATCCAAGTACTCAAGGACAGCTTGCCTTGACGAGTGGAAGGACCTGATGCAAGTTCGGGAATCCTTGAAAGTCCCTCTCGTTATCGGTACCTCGGGCACATCAGGCTGTGATGATTGTGTTGACTGGATGCTTGAGATTACCCGTGAGATCGCAGAAGAACTGAAACTGGATGTTCATATCGCCTGTTTGTATAGCGAGCAAGAAACGGATGCCATTGCCGATGCATTCGCAAACGACAAGCTTGTTGCACTCGAGCCAGAAGTACCCATAAGTGCAGAATCGATCAAAGCCAATACACACATAGTGGCGCTTGCAGGTGCCGAACAGATTCAAGCCGCCCTTGATACCGGTGCCGACATCGTGCTCGCCGGCCGTACGACCGATACGGCTATCATCGCAGCGCTTGCATTGGCAAAAGGTTGTCATCCGGGTGCTGCATGGCATGCGGCAAAAATTGCCGAGTGCGGAGCCTTGTGCTCAAGTAATCCGACCAGTGGTGTCATTATGGTCGATATCGATGAATCGGGATTCAGCGTCTTTCCACTAGCTGACGGGGCTATTTGTACGCCACAGTCCGTATCAGCGCATATGCTGTATGAAAACAGTGACCCTTATATCCTGTATGAACCGGGTGGCTATCTCGATGTCAGCAAGGCGAACTATCATCAGCTCGATGAACGCACTGTTCGCGTCAGCGACTCACAATGGCATGTCAGTGATCAGTATACGGTCAAACTCGAAGGCGCCAGTTGCGCAGGTTTTCAGAGCGTCATTCTTTGCCTGTTGCGAGACGAGCGTTACGTCAGAAATAGTAAAGCCTGGATTGCGCGCCTGACCAACTATCTTGATCAGGAAATTCCAAAGCGTCTTGGTTTGTCAGCGAACGAATTTGATATCGAATTCAGACTCATGGGTGTCGATGCCGTACTCGGAGCGCTTGAAACTCAAACAGGCCACGCGCATGAAGTGGGCGTGCTGGGAATTGTTACCGCAGAAACTCAAGACCTCGCTGACGATATTGCAAAGTACATGAATCCATTTGTTTTGCATTACCCACTGACCGATGACGAAGCATTACCTACGTTTGCTTTCCCGTTTTCACCGGCACAAATGTCGCGCGGGCCGCTTTATCAATTTACCTTGAACCATGTTCTGGAAATCGATACCCCCATGCAGGTGTTTCGAATTACTGAACAAAGGTACACGGCGACATGAGCGTGTCAGTCAGCAGCCTGGCGGATAGCATACGCTCAAAAAATGCAGGACCTTTCTGGGTCACCATCGATATTTTTTGCGACGATGACACTAGTTTCAAACGTTTGTCTCATGGCCTGGACACACAACAGCTTGCGAAAGCTCTTAACCAAATGGAACACACCATCAAACGTTTTGATATCGAGTCATTGAATGTCATCAAGTTCAGCCTGCCACGTCCAGTCGTTCAGGGGCACAGGCTTGATCGTGATATGCATGGCGCACAATGGGCCTTGCTGATTGGCGAGATAGTTATCGCTGAAGACTGAAGGTCAACACTGATGCCAGACAGCATCATTCCAGGTAATAGGAGACGCGTTCCAGCTCAAGCGCTTGCAGGTCGATCACCATTCGTCTGAACAATTCAAAATGGGCATAAGAAGCGCAGGCTTTTTCAGAGTTGCCATTACATGCTGAAGGTTTATCGTAGCCTGATGCCATTGCCTTATCTGCCCGCCTTTGCAATACGCGCAGCACATCATTGGCAAACATTCTGATCGTCTCTTGCGCCATCATTATTTCACAGGCCGCATCCTGAACCTCCAGTTGCAGGACATAAGACTCAGCAGCGGTAGTCTTGGAGTTCAACCACGAGTCGACACCGGTCTCATAGCGATGCCAGTTACCATCGATATACAAGGCATTCGCCACAGCCTGTGCCAGGCCGGATTCAAATTTGTCTTCCAATTGCCCGCATTCGCAGCCGCGCTTGTCACAAAAAGCTCGATCAGCGGCATGTATTGGACGTTCGAACCAGCTGTCGTGCAAGCCGAACAGCGGCAATGCACTGCGTGTTTCAGGTTCGTTGATGCTCAGAGGCTTTGTGTCCTCACTACAGGGGCGATCCTGAAAGACCGTACCACCGTCAGGAGTTGGACAGGCGTGGATTCCCGCATGGGCGGGAAGAACCCACATGATCAGCGCCAAGAGCATCAAGCTGATCGGCCAGTTTATTTTAGAAAGTACGTGCACATGAGCCATATCGGCAAGATGTCCACATTTTTGAAATGCCTAACAAGTCTCAATCTGTCTAATTCAGTGTGAACTCATCCACAAGTACACCGCATACATTGAACCAGACTGAACCAATGCGACAAACGTCACGCTGATCAACAGCGCTTGCGTCAAGAATACCGGCACTCGTTTTAAATCCTTTTGGATTTCCTGACATTCTTGAATCGGATACGCTCTAAATGACACCAAATATTTTGACAATCGCCTTGACTACCACTCTTGGCCTCACGCTCGCAGCATGCTCAAGCGGTGGCGGTAGCGACACGCCAGCAACTGATACACCACCGGCTGAACAACCGGAGACACCAACTCCACCAACAGCGCCACCACCAGCGGGTGATGATCTGCCACCAGCAACAGACACAAAGGCTGGAAGTTATTTCGGCACCTTTGGCTTTGGTGACGGTGTTTACGTGATCGACAACGACAACAACCTCGCAGGCCTCGCTGTCGCTGCAGACGGTTCAGCCACGTCTCTTTTTGGCAATGTTGGCGACGGTAACAGCTTCAATGGCACATTCCGCCAGTACAACCATCCAGCCAGCACACCAGCAACAGCTGGCATTTTTGCTGCGGGTGACGAGCAAACAATATCGGCAAACTATGATCTGAATATCGTCAATGGTCAAACCATTGAAAGTCTCAGTGGTCCGAGTGCAAGTCTTATTGGTGCAAGCGGCACCGTAATGGTTGCCGATACGGCAAGCCTGGCTGGAGACTATCAAGGACGTCACCGTTTTTGTATTACGCCAGATGACTGCCCAGAGCTGGTCACCGATATCAACTTTAACGGTAACAATGTCACCGGCAGTACACGGGTTGTTCAACCAGACGGTGAAGACACTTTTATCATTCCGATCGCTGGAACACTGAGCGACTTCAGTGAAGGCGCGCTGATCAGCTTCGACTGGAACAGTAACGTCTATAACGGTGTCGTATTCTTTATTCCTGATGGCTCTGGTCGAGTCGTCCTGATCGGTGAGACAAGTGCCGAGGTAACCAATCAGACGATTGCTTCACTGATGACTCGTCAGTAGCGCTTGATAATCTAAACAGGCCAAGCAGCCCGCGATCAGCAATGATCGCGGGCTTTTTTTATTGGGTTTTGCTCAGGGCGCTGGCCAAGATACAACTGACGCGCAATAAGCTACCAGCGAATAGGCGACCATTGCCCGTTGATTCGTGAACTGACGATCTCCCGGTCTCGGTACGCTGTGGACGGAATCGCACGATCACCATTTTCACGCACCATGCTTTGGATACGCAAGGTTGCCGAAATCGACTTGTCGGCATTGCGCACCCGGATACCCGTTATTTCCATATTCAGCTTGTCAAAGCGCGCATTCAATTGTTCGAACAAACCGTTTTGATTCGACCGCTCTGTCATGGCATCGATCGTGGCGGAGTCCTTTTTCTCTATCGCCCGACGCAGTGCATTGAATCGGAAAAGCATGTTTTCAAAGTCAGCATCGCTAACCGGCACGCGTTGGTCTCGCTGGGCGCGTGTCAATCGAGACGACAGCTCCGTCAGCCGCGAGTCACTCAAGCCGATGACTCGCGCCCGCGTCAAAGCATTTCCTGCCTCTGACAATCTGCCATTATCCAGCGCCGTCTCAGCTTCTCGCAAGGCAGCCTCAAAGCGCCGCTTGATTCTGCTGGCGGCCTCCACCTCGCGAATCGCCAGTTGCGCCTCACGCTCGGCCGCGGCGGCGGCGGCGGCTTGTTCCGCTTCGCGCTGCAGTCTCTCGGCATCAGCGCTAGCAAGCTTTGCCGCGGCAATGCGCTCGGCTTCGGCTGCACGAATGGCCATCATTGCTTGCTCAGCCTGTTCAGCACGGGCGATCGCCTCCAGACGCAAGGCATTTGACGCCGCTCGCTCTCTGGCCAGACGTTGATTCTGTTGATCGGTGTACCAGTAAACGCCCGCCGCAAGCCCAGCGACCACCATCATGATCATCAATGGTTTGCGCGCTGGACGACTTTTTCTTGGCGAAGACACTTTGGGCGCCGTCTTCGGACGCTGAGCAAAATCGAAATCGTCAAATAGATCCTCATCCGCCGCCACCGAATCGGGCGACTCCAGTTTTCTGGCGGACAAAATGGTGGCATCGGAAAACTCTGAATCCTGATAAGTACTGCTAACGTTAGCCTCAGGCTTAGCAGTGTCGCCGGTATTCAGTTCCATTTCGCTCAATGCAGGGTCGATGTCCTGCGCCAGCAAGGCTGGCACCCAGTCCTTGAGGCTTTGTGGACGGTCGGCGATGCGAAAACGCAGTGCCCAGTCAATCGCATACAGAAACGCCGCCGAATAACGACCACGCATCAGCACCGATGCGGGTATTTGCGGGTCCTTGCCGCCGTTGAGCAATGCCGAACCACGTTGCGTGCTATCTACCGGGTCCCGCCCGGTAACCGCAAAATACAACACGCCTCCAATTGCATAGATATCGGTCCACGGACCTTGTTGCTCATCGGCATCGCTATTGTATTGCTCTAGCGGCGCGTAACCCGCCGACACCAGTGCGGTCATCTGAGACGCCGTATACCGAGTGGCATTGCGTGCTGAACCGAAATCGAGCAATACCGGTGAACCATTTTTCCGCATCAATATGTTCGCCGGTTTGATGTCTCGATGAATGAAGCCATGTCGATGCACTTCACCCAGACCTTTGATCACCGGCATTATCAGCGCACGCAAGGCTGTTTCATCGACTCCGCTGTGCTGTTTCAGGTAGGTTCTGAGGTCAACACCCTCCTCGAACTCCATCACCATATAGGCGGTGTTGTTCTGTTGAAAAACCGACATCACACGCACGATATTCGGGTGCTTGAAACGAACCAGATTGCGCGCTTCCTTGATGAATCGCTCAAGACCCCAACGGTACAGATCGCCGTGCTTTTCGGTGATCGGTAAAACACGGCTATCGCTGTCGCGGTGAGCGACGTCTTTGGGAATATATTCTTTGATGGCGACCTGATGCGCCAGGTTGGTATCGGTGGCGAGATAGATCACACCGAACCCACCACGACCCAATATCCGCTCGATACGATACCAGTTAAGCATCTCTCCCGGACGGAGCGAGCGATACGGTGTGGTGGATTCCATCAATGCGGCTTTGGCCGTAGGCGAATAAGGGGGTGATGTTATCAAACCTCAAGAATATCAATGCTGTTCGATAACTCTCTGCCGCGCTCGGTAATGAACGGCGCCTGCGATATACATCACATATTACCGGGAAGCCCCACGGAAACAAGCCCACAGCACCCTTGCGGGCTCAGTTATCCACCAAGAACGACGCTAACTGCACTGTAAGTACTCGTAACCTATTTCAACCTGCACAAAGTCGTCAATTTACTGTCGTCTAACAGAGAGAGTTTCGTGAGCACAAATTCGCATCTGGAAGCGTACATCGCCGAACAAGGTCTTGCTGAAGGCATGATCCCAGCGGTGGGTACGCTGTACCGCAAACGCGGTGTGATCATCACGGTTTTTGGCCGTAAACTCATGAATGGTTCGACCATCGATATCATCAAGGCGCATCGCCTGGCCCCACAAGTCATCAATGACAGTGTGTCGGTGGCGGAAACAAGCCGTGTGCTCGAGACCATCGTAAGCATCGCACCCGGCAGTTCTCGCGTGGATATCGGCTTGCTGGCCCATACAGCCCGCCAGCAAGGCAAACTTGATGATGACGCCGCCTTGCATGCCTTTCTGAGCGCCGAGCTTGCGGGAATACCGAACCGAACCAGTGTTCTGGATCAGCCACGCGATGTCGTGCTGTATGGCTTCGGTCGTATCGGTCGCATCCTTGCACGCCTGATGATCGAACGTACCACGTCAAGCAATCCGCTGCGGCTCAAAGCCATCGTGGTCCGTGGTGGAAGCAACGGTGACTTGCGCAAACGAGCCAGTTTGCTGCGCCGCGATTCGGTACATGGACCGTTCAATGGACATATCACGATCGATGAAGAAAACAGCGCGATTGTTGCCAATGGCAATTTCATCAAGGTCATCTATGCCAATCAGCCAGAAGATATTGACTACACCGAGTACGGTATTGACAACGCCTTGATTGTCGATAACACGGGCGTTTTCAAGGATGAAGAAAGCCTCGCACGTCACCTGGTACCCAAAGGTGCTGCCAAGGTGTTGCTGACAGCCCCAGCCGGCGGTTCGATCAAGAATATTGTGTATGGCGTTAACGAGCACATGATCGATGACAATGACAAGATCGTTTGTGCCGCCAGCTGTACCACCAATGCCATTACTCCGGTATTGAAAGTCATCAACGATGAATACGGCATTGTTAACGGGCACGTAGAAACAGTGCACTCGTATACCAACGATCAGAACCTGATCGATAACTATCACAAGGCAGAACGTCGCGGACGCAGCGCCCCATTGAATATGGTGCTGACCTCTACGGGCGCGGCCAAAGCGGTATCCAAGGCGCTACCGGAATTGGCGGGAAAGCTCACAGGTAACGCGATTCGTGTTCCGACTCCCAATGTCTCAATGGCCGTATGTAATCTTAATCTCGAGAAAAGCACTACGCGCGACCAGTTGAACGATCATGTGCGACAGACCGCTTTCACATCTGATCTCAAGCAGCAGATCGCGTATTCCTTTTCAACAGAGGTTGTGTCGAGCGATTTTGTCGGCACCCCTGAGCCTGCGATTTTCGACTCGGTCGCAACCATTGTTGATGACACACGTTGCGTACTCTATGTCTGGTATGACAACGAGTATGGTTACAGCACGCAGGTATTACGTGTCATGCAACATATGGTCGGGCTGCACATAGCGAACGTGCCGGCAAGCTGAACCTGGCCATGCCGGCGACGCCTTTAGAACACCGCCATGCAGAAAACCGTAGCCCGGCTCAGTGCGTCATCCCGTACATCACGTAGTTGACACCGAGACGATAAGCGGTCGCGGTATACAGCGCACTGTACTCTTCCATATCGGCATGCTCCCAGGCATCGCCCAGATCCATATTCCAGTTGATGATGGCCATGACTCGACCATCGTCATCGAGCACGCCGCGCCAACGTGGTTGCTGACGTGAGGTATTGCTCTCGATCACCGCACTGGATTTCATGATCGGCAATTCCCAGGTCTCACCCGGATTCAGACACAGGGCGCGCAAGCCGGGTATCTGGATGAATTCGTCGATGGGGAAGTGCACATTGAATATTTCATGCGTCGGTGGGATGTCCACCACTTCACGATCCGGGAATACCTGACCCATCCAGTTTTCAAACTGTTGCCACTGGTAGCTGCCATGAAAGTCATCGACCAGCAAGAAGCCACCGCGCAACAGGTATTCACGCATGGTGTCCGCTTCGCGGTCGCTGAATGAAGCAAACCCTGCCTCGACGACATACAGCAACGGATAGTCGAAGATATTTTCATTAAGCAGGGAGATCGACTGGCTTTGATCGTTTGTATCAAGATGGGTGAGTCGTTTCAAAGCCGCGATAAAGTGTGGTTCCGATTCGGAGCAGTCCGCCTGCCAATGCGGATAGCCGATACGATCACCGAGATCATTGATGGCTTGTTGGTTGTCAGCGAAGATAAGGCGAGAAAAGGTGAATTCCTGATCGCTCGGCCGGTTCAGGGCCTGCGGGCAATCCGGACGCTGCGGCGTCGTGCAGATGGCCAGTTCCGCCTGCGCCGGGGCTGCTGACAGAAAACCAAGGGCGGCAAAAGCACTGGCGGCAAATACCTGACACGCCTTGCGACTGCTCCCCAGCCAGCCTCGAGCGCCACCGCTCGCGGCATCAGACGTAGCGGTTGACGATATTTTCAAGCTTTTCCTGACCACCTGATCGCGGCTCCGGATTGATGTCCTCGGCCAGCACTCGCTTCGTAATGTCATCGAGACCCAGTTCTCCTGAAAGCATGTCTTTAGCTGTTTGTGTATCCCAACCGGCATAACGTTCCGCAAGTGGTGCCGACAGCGCGCCATCCTCGATCATTCGCGCGGCCGCTTTGAGCCCTCTGGCACAACAATCCATGCCACCGATATGCGCGATCAACAGATCCTCTGGATCGATGGACTGGCGCCGGAGTTTCGCATCGAAATTCGTGCCACCCGAGGCAAATCCACCGCCTTGCAGAATGTAATAATAGGCCAGAGCCATCTCCGGCACATTATTCGGGAACTGATCCGTGTCCCAGCCCGACTGATAATCGTTGCGATTCATGTCGATCGAGCCAAAGATCCCCAGTTCCCGCGCCAGCGCAAGTTCATGCTCAAACGAATGGCCCGCCAAGATCGCATGACCTTGCTCAATGT
>CAYULV010000078.1:0-15111 GCA_964445655.1 uncultured Granulosicoccaceae bacterium
ATAGATACTCACGTCGAAGCCAATATATCCGTAAGCGTACGGATATGTATTTCCTCCATTTGCAAGCAATCTGATCTAGACCTGTTCCGAAAGCGATTTCGCGAGGAAAATCAAGGTTTCAGACTAGTGCGCGGCAAGCCCGCCGACTCGAGCTTTCTCAAGTAAATGCTAGTCGATTCAATCCGGCAAAAATTTGGAGACGATATATTAATGCAATTAAAATCTACTTTACTGGCTACCACGTTAGCAATCGGCACATCAGTTGTTGGAATTGCGAATGCTGAAACGTTTGTCACTATTGGAACCGGTGGGCAAACGGGCGTTTACTATGTTGTGGGCGGCTCAATATGCAAGCTTGTCAATCGCGGAACAAAAGACCATGATGTGAAATGCACCCACACGACTGGGGGTTCGGTCAAGAATATAAACGGCATACGCGCGGGGGATCTTGACTTGGGTGTTGCTCAATCCGATTGGCAATACCATGGCTACAATGGTACGTCACCAAAACAATTTCCAGACGGTGCATTCGAAGAACTTCGAGCAGTTTTTTCTGTACATCCTGAGCCGTTTACCGTTGTTGCTCGAGCTGACTCAGGTATAACGAAGTTTGAAGATCTTGTTGGCAAACGTGTCAATGTAGGTAATCCCGGCTCAGGTGCCAGAGGAACGATGGAGGTTGTCATGGAAGCCATGGGCTGGACAATGGACAGCTTTAAACTTGCTGCGGAGTTGAAATCATCTGAGCAATCTCAGGCTTTATGTGACAACAAGATTGACGCTATGGTTTTCACTGTTGGGCATCCGAGTGGAACAATCAAAGAAGCGACGACATCCTGTGAATCTGTATTGATTCCGGTTGTTGGCGATGTAATTGATACGCTTGCGAGTGACAATGACTACTACTCGAAAACTGTTATTCCAGGAGGAATGTATACAGGAACCGATGTAGATACTCCAACATTCGGTGTAGGCGCGACATTTGTTACAGCTTCTACCGTTGACGATGATACGGTTTACACGATTGTTAAATCTGTCTTTGATAACTTCAAAAGATTTAAGCGTTTACATCCAGCGTTTGAGAATCTCAATGAAAAAGATATGATTACGAACAATATATCTGCACCATTGCATGAAGGCGCCATCAGGTACTACAAAGAAAAGGGCTGGATGTAAATCTGTTCAGGCCTTTGATACCTAAAACACACCCCGATCGGGGTGTGTTTTCAGTTGTAATCATGACTGACTGAAACCGCTACTTTCCGCTAACATACAAGGATTCTTTAATGAGTTCTGCAGATTCCTCTGGCACCACGCAACCTACCGATCATGATCTCGACGCCATGGTTGCAGCGTCAGACACAGGTGGCAGAAACCCTGATAATCCTTCTGTTGCGAAATTGATAACTGGGGTGGCGCTCGTTTGGTCGCTGTTTCAACTTTGGATCGCGTCGCCACTACCTTTTATATTTGGGGTAGGGGTATTTAATGACACAGAAAGTCGTTCCATACATCTAGCGTTCGCCATATTTTTAACTTTCCTGGCCTATCCTGCTTTCAGTAAATCTCCGAAGGAATACGTTCCTAAAATTGATTGGGTACTCGCCATAGTCGGCGCATTCTGCGCTGCATATTTATTTCTCTTTTACAATCAGTTATCCAACCGACCGGGTAACCCGAATACCATCGACATTTTGGTGGCATCAACGGGCATCTTGATTCTTTTAGCAGCGACATGGCGGGCTTTGGGGCCGCCACTTGCAATCGTTGCGTCGCTATTTCTGATTTATTGCTTTGGCGGGCAAAGCATGCCAGGAATACTGGCATGGAAAGGCGCTTCCTTTGGAGCAATAGCGGATAATCAATGGCTGTCGACAGATGGCGTCTTCGGTATTGCTCTAGGTGTCTCCAGTGGTTTTGTATTCTTGTTTGTACTGTTTGGCGCATTGCTCGACAAAGCAGGAGCCGGAAATTATTTCATAAAAGTAGCGTTTTCCTTACTTGGACACTATCGCGGTGGACCTGCAAAAGCTGCGGTTGTGTCATCGGCCATGACGGGGCTGATATCAGGATCATCTATCGCCAATGTCGTGACCACCGGTACGTTTACCATTCCAATGATGAAAAGAGTTGGGTTCAGCGGCGAAAAAGCGGGAGCCGTGGAAGTCGCGTCATCTGTAAACGGACAAATAATGCCGCCCGTTATGGGAGCCGCAGCCTTCTTGATGGTTGAATATGTTGGCATCAGCTATTTTGAAGTGGTCAAGCATGCGATTATTCCAGCGCTGATTTCATATATCGCTCTTGTGTATATCGTGCATTTGGAGTCCATGAAACTCGATATGCAAGGTCTGCCACGGCGCACGGTTCAGCGCCCCTTGCTAGAAGCGTTGATGAGATTTGCAGCAGGTATTTTTCTGGTCTGTTTACTTAGTTTCGCTGTGTATTATGGTCTTGGCTGGCTCAAACCGGTCGCCGGTGATTCCGCTGCCTGGGTGATCGCTGCGATGCTGGCTATTGTCTATATTGCCGTAGCATTCACTTGTGCAAAGCAACCGGATCTGGAAATTGATGATCCGGACTCGCCTGTTCTGGAACTGCCTGATCCGCGTCCAACCATTCTCTCGGGCTTACATTATTTGTTACCGGTTATCGTTTTGATATGGTGTTTGATGGTCGAACGGCTCAGCCCGGGATTATCCGCATTTTGGGCAACGGTTTTGATGATATTTATCCTGATAACTCAGCGACCCTTGTTCGCTCTGTTTCGAGGTGAGAAGCAGCTCGGTCGCTTTGCCAAACAAGGATATGCAGAGTTGATCGACGGCCTGGTAACTGGCGCGAGAAACATGATTGGAATTGGTATCGCGACAGCCACCGCTGGTATCATCGTCGGCGCAGTCTCTTTAACAGGTGTTGGCCTGGTATTAGCCGATCTTGTCGAGATTGTGTCGATGGGTAATCTGTTGTTGATGCTGCTTTTTACAGCTGTTCTGAGCTTGATTCTGGGAATGGGGTTACCAACAACCGCAAATTATATCGTCGTGTCTTCTTTACTCGCACCTGTCATAGTTACCTTGGGCCAGCAATCGGGTTTGATTGTGCCACTCATTGCAGTTCACTTATTTGTCTTTTATTTTGGCATCATGGCTGACGTGACACCGCCGGTAGGATTGGCATCATTTGCTGCGGCTGCTATCTCTGGTGGTGATCCAATACGTACAGGCTTTGTCGCGTTTTTCTATAGTCTGCGAACAGCGATGTTACCTTTTCTGTTTATTTTCAATACCGATCTTTTATTGATCGATGTAGGTTGGTTCGAGGGCATTATCGTGTTTATAGTTGCGACTACAGCAATGTTGCTGTTTGCCGCTGCAACACAGGGATGGTTTCTTACGCGCAACCGTCTCTGGGAAACACTGGCATTGTTGCTGATAGCGTTCATGCTATTTCGACCGGGGTTTCTGATGGACAGAATATCTCCACCGTTCGCTGAATCTTCTCCTGGAGAATTTATCAACACGCTTGCAGATCTCGAGACAGGTTCTGAAATCCGGTTACGCATACTCGGCGAAGACGAAGTAGGGCGAGAGCGTTCCTTTGTTGCTCCAATCATTGTTGGTGAAGGATCAAGCGGAGAAGAGAAACTGGAATCCATGGGTATTGAGCTACTCACTGGTGACGATGGCAGCCTAATCGTGGATGGAGTCGCATTTGACAGTCCGGCAGAACAAGCCGGTCTCGATTTTGATCAGATTATTCAAACGATTTCCATCCCTCAATCGTCCCTACCCAAGCAGTTGATGTACATACCCGCACTGTTGTTACTCTGGTTGATCTGGAAGGCACAGAGTGGACGTCGAAGCAGATCATCTGTGGCAGCACCAAGTACAGAACCCAGTATGGAGGCCAGCTGATGTACAGCAGAATATTGGTACCCATTGACATGTCCTCTCCAGAATCCGGACAGCGAAGTTGTCCGAAAGCTGCCGAACTATCCAAAGCATGGGATGCACAGGTGCAACTTCTGACTGTCATGCCTGGATACAAAATGCCGATGGTCGCATCGTTTTTTCCAGCAAATGCAGTGGAAGAGATGCGTAGCAGGGTGTCGGATGAAATGGATCAGCTGGCTAAAAAATTCTTCAACGAAAGTCCGACAATCAACGTGAGAAGCGGCAAACGAGCCCAGGAAATACTTGAAGAGGCTGTGAGTTGGCGTGCCGATCTTATTATCTTTGCTTGTCGGCCAAAAGATGCGCTAGGTGGTGAGCTGATGCTTGGATCGTGTGGTACTTCAGTGGCAGAAAGAGCACCGTGTAGTGTGTTGGTGGCTCGTTAGAACCCACTGATTGATCATATGCCCGGCGGAGTAAGCCCGTCCCGTCGGCCATGCTGTCCAAAAAGCGGCCACTCAAGAGTGAGTGCTCTTTGGCTGGCCTTCTGATGCCATCCAAAAGCTTAATTTGCCTAAAATATCGAAAGCAAACCAAGTTTCGAGACATTTTGACGCATTGATTCGGGCTGCCCATTCGATATATCCTCAGGCAGTCCATCGTACTGCACTCAGGATGTGCAGAACTCTGTTCTTAAGTTTTGTTATAAGGAGAGTTCGTGAACAAGTGGCAAAAAGGCGCGCTAACCATCCTGACGTCAGCCGGTGTACTGTTCGGCATCGCTCAAGCACAGGAAACCGGTCTAACGTCGTGGAAATCCGGTAAGAATCACGATCGGATCATCCAGATTCAGAACGAAGGAGGCACCCGAGAGGCTGCTGATGGAGTCGAAATCGCCTATTTCAGTAATTCCTCGTTTCAGGTGACGTCCCCAAGAGGGATTTCGATCATTGTCGATCCTTGGCGTAATGATCCGTCTGGCGCTTGGGGTCTCTGGTATCGAATGGAATTTCCTGCTGCTGAAGTGGATATTGGCATGTCAACCCACGCCCATTTCGATCATGATGCACTCGACAAAATCGATGCGAACATGCTGCTCGATCGTATGGGGGGCACTTTCGAACTTGGCGATGTCAAGATTACGGGTATCGCAGACAAACACCAATGCGTAGCGCCAGGGCTGATTCCCTGGACTGAAGCGGTCAAGCAATTTGAAGGTCGCGAGGATCCCTGTACAGACAACTATCGGCATATGGACAACACTATCTATGTGATAGAAACAGGGGGGTTGCGACTGCTGATGTGGGGCGATAATCGCCCAGAACCTCCTGCCGATGTTCTTGAACGTATTGGTGATGTCGACGTCATTTTCGTACCGGTCGATGGTTCACGCCATATCCTTGACTACCAACAAGCCGACTCGATTGTCGCTAAAACCAAAGCGAACATCGCGATACCTCACCACTATCTTGTTCCAGAGACAACCTTTTATACCTCGACACTTTTGCCTGCCACCGAATGGGCAGAAACCCATGAGCACACGATGCTCGATTCTCCATCCGTGGTCATAACAAAAGCGGATACCGAAGGGAAAGACGGGCATGTGTATTATTTCGGCTCCCACAATATGGTGACAGCCGGGCAGTAATGCACTCGATCGTATGACGAGTAGCAAAGACTCTGAGTGACCGCAAGCTATCTGCTTGCGGTCAGCAAGCGTGTTGAAATCGGTCAATATCAAGCGGAGCTTTTGGTTGTCGATGATATTTATCATCGGCATTTTGCTCACGTCAACAGTACGCGCTCATTTCAAGCTCAATCTGAATATCAGAGTAATTCATGTCGAGCATGTATCCGACGGCCTGGATGTCTATCTGCGTCTGCCAATGCCCTACCTGGTGGCCCATCTACTAGGCCCCGAGAAGCCTGATGGCTCACGGGACCCAGCGCCATTTACCACCAACGGCCTGGTTGACGGAGAGCTCATGCACTTCGTCGATTTTGTCGCCATCGAGTCAGATCCGCTGGCGCTTGGTCAATTGGCAGCCGACGGCCACCTGCTGGAACATGATAGCGAAGCACTCAGCCCTGAGGTTTCTGCAATACGCGTTTTCACTGGCGAAGAGCAACCGCCTTTTAGCACTCTCGATGAAGCCAAAGCGGTGTTTCAGCAAGACCACAGTCAGCGAGCTGAACCGTCACCGTTTGTGGGCGACACGATTGTTGATGTACAGCTACGCTATCGTGTGGGAAAGCCAGTCAGAACTTATGCTATCAGCAGCACCTTGGATCCTGGATTACCCGGGCAGGAAGATACAGCCAATCTGATTCTGGATCACGATGGTTCTGATCAAAGAATTTATCGAATTACCGGATTGCTGGCGGAGCCGATAAAAATCTCCAGATCAAACTGGGATGCCGCATTGACCTTTATATATGAAGGTGTCCGCCACATACTGAGTGGGTACGACCACCTGTTGTATGTTGCTTGTCTCGTTATCGGTTCACTAACCTTAGCCGGGCTTGCATGGCGAATTACGGGTTTTACCATCGGCCATAGCGTTACCTTATCACTAGGCTATTTTGGATATGTGCCATCAAGCGCTTGGTTTATCCCTGCGGTTGAAACAGGGATCGCCTTATCTATAATATACGCGGCGATTGCTGCATTGTCGGTATCCAATCGCAGTAGCGAAGGTCAAAGCAGTTTCCTGGTCACGGCATCGATCGGCTTGCTTCACGGTCTTGGATTTTCGTTTATTTTGCGAGAAATTCTTGGCTTGTCCTCAGCAAACATCTGGGTCAGTCTGTTGTCATTCAATATAGGCGTCGAGTTGGGACAACTGGGAGTCGTTGTTTTGCTTTGGCCTGCACTATGGATTATCTCGAAAGTCAGTAATCGTTGGCACATCATCATGAAGTGGCTGATTGCAGTCCCTGCGATTGCTTTGGCATCAATATGGACTGGTGAGCGTGTCATAGGCCTGCTGAATACACTTTAGAAAATCAGTTTTATTTCAAGCATCAGTGAATTTGAGCCTTAATTTAGCAATAAATCTCGTAAGTCCTGTGTTGCACTAATCGCACCGTTGTCCTACCAACGCATGGCGTCAAATGTCTTGGCGGTGGTACCAGTTGGTATAACGATTGGATTGGATCTGCAAATGGCAAAACCTGGCCGCAAGGCTGGATAAAATAGAGTAATGGTAACGCCCCTTACAATAACCGATGAAAACGCTTAAACAGTTATTGGACACCTTGCCGCAACAAGGTGAAGTAAGATGGATTGGCGTCCGGCCACAGCGAAGAGCCGCGATGATCAGTCTCAGAGAGGTCTTTGCATCGAGCGAGACAGGCCTGGATGGCGATCGGTATCAAGGGCAAACAGGTAAGCGACATGTAACCTTGTTGCAGGAGGAGCACTTGGCCGTCATCATGAGCTGTAGCGAGTCCAAACTTGTCAAACCAGAGGATCTACGACGTAATATTGTTGTCTGCGGAATTAACTTACTTGCCTTAAAAAACCGGGTCATTGAGATTGGTAGTGCTCAGCTCGAAGTGACCGGTTTGTGTCATCCCTGTAGTCGGATGGAGACTAACTTGGGAGCTGGTGGATACAATGCTATGCGCGGCCACGGGGGTATAACGGCGCGTATATTGTCTGACGGAACCATCAAAGTTGGCGATTTGGTCAGAACCGTTCCCCCAGATGAAAATACGGAAATAGTGTTGCCATTACCCTAAGTTCGACGTAAACCAAGCTATCGAGTCAGGGATGGCGGAATTTCTCGTACGACATCATCCACAATCAGTCTTGGTCTCGTTAGATTTTGTCTCGATTTGTCCCGCTCAGTAATGATTTCTACAGAGGAATACCCCAGTAATTGTGTCTAAGGCAATCGAAAATCCAACGTTAGCACTGGCCAGAAATGCGCGCTGGTACGGACGTATACCCATTACCAAAACATTGGTATTGGCTATGGGGGTACTCGTATTGACTACAGCGGGCGTCGTATTTGGTGTCGGCGCCTGGATAGCGCAAAAGAATACATTTGATCTACTCAGTGAAAATGCTTACGAAAGAATGGTCGCCGACAGTAATCAGATTGAATCACACCTACAACCTGCCGAGCATCAAACACAGTTTATTGCTACTCGTATCAGCAGTGGTAAAGTCGATCCAAAAGATCATGACGTTTTCGGTTCATTGTTGATCGGAGCTTTGGCCGGAGTACCGCAAATTGAAGCAATCTTGTTTACTGATATAAATTTGCAAACCCTGATTGCAACGCGCGGCGCTTCTGACGAACAAATAAAATTGGGAACTGTTGATAATACCGCTGATGAAATCGTACGCAACAACCTGATCAAGGTGGCTGAAGGACCAATCTGGTTGCCACCCATCTGGCGAGAGGACTCTCAAAAGACGTTTTTGACAAGAGCTCACCCTGTACTACGAGAGGGTGAGTATATTGGAGCTATTGTCGCCGTGGTATCCGTCGCGCAGTTTTCAAACTTTATAAGCGAAAAAGGTTTCGAAGGGGCAGGCAACCGATTTGTCTTGTACGGACGTGACTCGGTTCTCGCGCATTGGCTAATGGCTGTAGAATATCCAAACCGGAGTATCGACAATCCGCTACCGGAACTCGATAAATTTACTGATCCGATACTGGCATCGATCTGGAAGTTTGAAGGAAGGGAAGAATTGGCGCTGAAATTCCCACAGGGTGCTTACGGGCATCGAGTAGAGGTATTTAATGAGCGTTATGCGTATATGTACAAGACCCTGACCGGATTTGGCGACAAACCTCTAGTCGTTGGAACATACTTTCAGGCTAGTGATTTTCCGAAAGAACTAAAGCGACTTATCGCGGCGCTGATAGCAAGCGCGGTTGTGTTATTGATGTCTTTACTCGCTGCGATATTTCTTGGAAGAAAAATTGCCAAACCGATTGTTAAATTTTCGACCGCCGCCAGTCGTATCCAGAATTTTAATCTTGCAGACGTAAATACTCTTCCAAGTAGTGTTTTCCGAGAACTCAATGACCAGGCAGTGGCATTCAATGCGATGCTAAGCGCGCTACGTTGGTTTGAATATTATATGCCGAAAAAAACTGTTGACCATCTTGTCAAACACGGAACGATACAAGAGTCATTTTCAGATGCTCGAGAAATAACAGTTATGTTTACTGACATTGTCGGATTTTCAACAGCATCTGAAGGCATGCAGGCGCCAGAGCTTGCGAAATTCCTTAACCAGCATTTCTCACTGGTTGTGAAATGCATTGAAGCAGAAGATGGCATTGTTGATAAATATATGGGCGATGCTGTAATGGCGTATTGGAGCGAGTCAGAAGGGGATCACAATGCAAATAACGCCTGCCATGCTGCGTTAGCTATTGCGGAAGCAATATCAGAAGAAAATAGAATGCGAGAAAAGAACAATAAATCAGCTATAGAAATTCGCATAGGCATTCATACCGGAATGGCAACCATAGGAAACATCGGTGCTCCGGGACGTTTCAATTATACGATTATTGGGGACACCGTAAATATAGGTCAGCGTCTTGAACAACTCGGTAAAGAAGTTCCTGCCCATGATAGAGAAACAACGATTTTAATCAGCGCAGATACAAAGGCTAATCTCACGACAATGTTCAATCCGATTATCGTTGGTGATTATCAATTGCAAGGCCGCGCTAGCAATATCAAAGTATATAGTCTTTAATATTTTTAATATTAGGATACTGAATAACTATTCAAAAACAGGTGGTGTATTACTTTCGCCACGGCAGAAATCGGTAGCATAGCCATCGGAACTGCCGTTCAAATATTACACAAACATAAGTTATACATAGATGGCGCTTAAACCATCTGCTTCTATGTAGTAACGGGGCTTAATCACTAGTGAACCTAGATCTTGAAAATCGAACTGCGCTTGGCACTCAGATAGCTAAACAGGCAGCCGATCTTGCTATGAAATACTACCGAGATCCTTCTCGCCTGCAGACCCGACATAAAGGAGTACAAGACCAAGTCTCGGACGGTGATATCGCGGTGGAGAAATTCATACGCGGGGAACTGCAAAAAGCTCTGCCGGATGATGGCTTGATAGGTGAGGAAGACACAATGATTTCATCAGCATCCGGATACACCTGGGTGATAGACCCGATTGACGGAACATCAAACTTCGTCCGAGGAGCTCCCAGGTGGTGTGTCGTTCTGTGTCTTGTTGATAGCGACCAATCGTTGATCGGGATCATTCATGATCCAATAGCGGAAGAAACATACGTTGCAGTTCGTGGACATGGATGCACTTTGAACGAGGCTCCAGTGCAAGTTTCGTCATCACTAAGCCTTGCCGATGGCAGTATCGGTGTTGGCATGTCAGTCCGCGTGCCAACGGATCAGGTCGTTAGTACCATTGAACGAATAGCCAATGCTGACGGTCTTTTTTATCGAAGTGGTTCCGGAGCGCTTGATCTGGCTTATGTGTCAAATGGGCGCCTTAGTGGTTTTTGTGAGCCCCATATGAACGCCTGGGATTGCCTGGCCGGAATGCTTCTGATCGAAGAGGCTGGAGGCCTGGTCGAAAAAATAGACATGTCAACCATGCTGAAGGAAGGTGGGCGCGTCATTGCCGCCTGTCCCGGAGTATATGATCAACTCCATACTATTTGTCGCGATTCGTTTGTCAGTCCAGTTCCTTGACTGCTAAAACGCTCAAGCTGCATAACTCAAAATAAAATCAACATCTGGCCGTATAACAATATACGACCAGTATGCTTTATAACTGTAACGTCTAAATTTGACCAGTCAGATATCAACAAAAATCCCAAGCAATCTGATATGCATTGCTAGTAGGCCAATGAACTGGCTAACCAACGCTCCGTCAGCTCTGTTGACTCCTCCATACGCTCTGCATAGTTTTCGACCTGATCACGTTTGAGTTTACCTAGCCCGAAGTATCGTGCATCAGGGTGAGAGAAGTAAAATCCGCTAACAGAAGACGCCGGTAACATGGCCAATGACTCGGTTAACGTGATACCAAGCTTTTCAGGTTGTAGCAATTCCCAGATCACTTCTTTTTGCCTGTGATCGGGGTTGGCTGGGTAGCCAGGAGCAGGGCGGATACCCTGATACCGCTCTTTGATCAATTCATCGTTCTCAAGGTGTTCGTCCTGAATGTATCCCCACAGCTCGGTCCTCACCTTTTTGTGCAAATACTCCGCGAAAGCTTCAGCGAGACGATCAGCCAATGCCTTGGCCATGATGTTTTTGTAAATATCATGTTCACTGTCATACCCTTCGATCAGTTCATCCAGACCCAGTCCTGCGGTAACTGCAAATGCACCAATATAGTCTGGAATACCGGTTTCTTTCGGAGCGACAAAATCAGCTAGGGTCAGATTGGGCCTACCGTCAGGAAAGACACGTTGTTGACGCAAGCAATAAAGCTTGTTCAATTGTTTTGTCCGGGTCTCGTCAGTGTAAATTTCAATATCGTCATCACCCACCGAATTGGCAGGAAACAAACCTACGACGCCTTGAGCTTTCAAATTGCTGTTGTTGCAAAATTCTTCCAGCATGATCTGGGCATCTGCGAATAGCTTTTTAGCTTCGGTTCCTACCGTCGCATCCTCCAATATGCGTGGAAACTTTCCTCGAAGTTGCCACGTGTGGAAAAACGGAGTCCAGTCAATAAAAGGGACCAGATCCTTGATAACAAGATCGTTTATGACCTTGACTCCCGTCATGGCAGGTTTGGCTACCTCGTAACCGCTCCAATCAAATTTCAGTTTATTCTGTCGTGCAACTTCGATATCCAGAAGATCGACCGCTTGTGAACGATTTTCGTAGCGTTTTCGATAGCGTTCGTAATCCGCTTCCAGTTCAGCGTTGAACGCTATTTTCTGGTTCTCGTTTAACAGTTGGCTGGCTACCTGGACACAACGCGAGGCATCAGCAACATGAATGACTGGCTCCTCGTATTCACCAGATATTTTGACGGCTGTATGCATGCGCGAGGTAGTCGCGCCACCGATCAAAAGCGGTATTGTAAAGCCCGTGCGTTTCATTTCAGAGGCGACATGCGTCATCTCTTCAAGGGAAGGGGTGATCAGGCCAGACAAACCAATCATATCGACATTGTGTTTTTTCGCTTCATCAAGAATAGTTGCGGAGGGAACCATGACACCCAGATCAATCACCTCGTAACCGTTACATTGAAGTACAACGCCAACAATATTTTTGCCAATATCATGAACGTCACCCTTTACGGTCGCCATCAAAATTTTGCCGGCGCTGGCTGAATTTTCAGTTTTTTCAGCATCCATGAATGGTAACAACCAGGCAACCGCCTTTTTCATGACCCGGGCCGATTTGACGACTTGGGGCAGAAACATCTTGCCAGCGCCAAATAGATCACCGACTCGATTCATGCCATCCATCAGCGGACCTTCTATAACATCCAAAGGCCGTTCCGCTTGCAGGCGTGCTTCTTCGACATCCTGGTCGATGTATTCGTCAATCCCCTTGACAAGCGAGTGTGCAAGACGCTCATTCACGGGTGCATCCCGCCACTCATTGTTCTGTGCTTCAACGACCTTGCCGTCTCCACGGAATTGTTCGGCAATCTCAAGCAATCTGTCGGTCGCATCGCCGCGGCGATTAAGAATTACATCTTCCACGGCTTCTCGCAGTACCGGCGGTATTTCGTCAACGATAGCTAGTTGCCCCGCGTTGACTATGCCCATATCCATTCCAGCCTTGATCGAATGATATAAAAACACCGCGTGAATCGCTTCTCGCACGGCGTTATTGCCTCGAAATGAGAACGACACGTTTGATACACCACCGCTAACCATGGCACCCGGAAGGCTATCTTTTATCTGTCGGGTTGCCTCGATAAACGCTATACCGTAATCATTGTGTTCTTCAATACCTGTTGCGACGGCAAAAATATTTGGGTCAAAAATAATGTCTTCAGGTGGAAAATCCAGTGTATCAACCAACAATTTATAGGCACGTTGGCATATAGAAACCTTTCTTTCAATAGTGTCAGCCTGACCATCTTCATCAAAGGCCATGATGACCACGGCCGCACCATGGCGTTGGGCCAATCTGGCCTGTTCGAGAAACTGAGCTTCACCTTCTTTCATGCTGATGGAATTGATGACGCATTTTCCTTGCAGGCATTTCAATCCAGCTTCAATCACCGACCATTTGGAAGAGTCAATCATGACCGGTACACGGCATATATCAGGTTCGGTAGCCACCATGCGCAAAAATTGCTGCATGACACTCGCAGAATCAAGCAGGCCTTCGTCCATATTGACATCGATAATCTGCGCACCATTTTCGACTTGTTGTCGAGCAACGTTAAGGCTTGAATCGTAGTCACCTTCCTTGATCAGTCGAAGGAAAACCGCAGATCCGGTGACGTTTGTTCTTTCGCCAACATTCACGAACAAGGATTCTGAATTGATATTGAATGCTTCCAGGCCCGACAAACGACATTCTTTTGCTATGACCGGTATTTCTCGGGGCTTGATGTTTTCCAATGCATCGGCAAAGGCCCGAATATGGGCTGGACCTGTTCCACAACAGCCACCGACAATATTCAGATTGCCAGCGTTGGCCCAGGCGCCAATTTCAGCCAACATTTGCTCTGGTGTTTCGTCATAACCACCAAAAGCATTCGGTAATCCAGCGTTTGGATGCGCGCTAATAAAGGTATCTGCAATTCCCGAGATCTCTTCGACATGTTGCCGCAGCTGTGCTGGGCCCAATGCACAGTTAAAGCCTATCGATACCGGTTTTGCATGACGCACCGAATTCCAGAAGGCTTCAACAGTTTGTCCAGACAAGGTACGACCTGATGCATCGGTGATGGTCCCAGATATCATAATGGGTAAAGTCAGGCCACGATCATCGAACACGCGTTTGACCGCAAAGATGGCAGCCTTCGCATTCAAGGTATCGAACACCGTTTCAATCAGAATGATGTCAGCACCGCCTTCGATCAAGGCGTCACAGGCTTCATAGTAAGCGGCATCAAGATCATCGAAGCTGATATTGCGAAAGCCGGGATCATTCACATCCGGTGATATGGATGCTGTCCGATTGGTTGGACCAAGCACGCCGGCAACAAATCGAGGTTGCTCCGGATCTTCCTGCATGAGCTCGTCGACGCACTCACGAGCCAGCCTCGCACTTTCGCGATTGAGTTCGGGTACCAGGGATTCCATCCCGTAGTCAGCCATTGATACTGAATTCGCATTGAACGTGTTGGTTTCAATGATGTGAGCACCAGCACGCAAATAGTCGGTATGGATCTGCTTGATCACACCAGGCTGGCTAAGCGTCAGCAAATCATTATTGCCTTTCAAGTCAGACGGCCAGTCCGCAAACCGATCGCCACGATAATCGGCCTCGCCCAACTTGTGCTCCTGGATCATGGTGCCCATGGCACCATCGAGAATCAGGATTCTCTCTGTAAGCGCTTTTCGTAACCGTACTTCAGCCTCAGAAAGGGTAACCGGGACGAACTTCACCTGACTCATGTATTATATTTCCACATATTCTTGGTTTCGATTTCGGCAAATTGCAATTCAGCCAAATACCAACCCCATTATAAATCATAAACGATGCACATATAAACATATCTTTATATTTATAGACTGTGAAATACCCACAAAAATAGCGAGTATCAATGTCTGAGAGTGACTTCGAGGCCAGCGATGAGGGAAATGTGGCCGTTACATGGTTATCCGGAGCCAGTGGTCATGATCAACTTATTTCTGCCCAGGAGACAAAGTCGGATCAAATTTTATCTGGTACACAGCTCAAGAATTGGCCAAACTGAAAAGACCCGCTTTCGAGAAGACCCAACAGGATAAAATAACGCTGTAATGGATCCGCATATCTTTCAATATATTGGCGCAGCCCTGGCCATGGTGGTTGGACTAACAGGATTGTTCAAACCGGAACAGATGAAGTCTCTTGTTGGCCTGACGTATTCCAGCACAGTTGGTTTGGTTGAAATCAGAGTATTGTTTGGCAGTTTTCTCGTGGCTTTGCCGCTGGCAGCCATGATTCATGGGCAGGCGGATATTTTTGTTTTTTATGGTTTGTCAGCGGTAGCCGCGGCAGTTATAAAAACTACCTTTACGCTCGTTGATAGATGCTCGTTAGGTGCCATCTGGATTGGCAT
>CAYULV010000079.1:0-15050 GCA_964445655.1 uncultured Granulosicoccaceae bacterium
AAGTCAGTGCCGGTATATTCCCAATATGAAAAAAGAAGGTTTTCCGGTTCGCGTAAAAAAATTGAGAAATTTTGAATGTTGCGCTGCTTTAGTTGCTCGATGATATCCGGCCAGGGCTGGGCGTGCAGCTCTTTATATCGATCGATGCATTCCGGCTTAATGCCTATCACTCGTCCCATACGTTGCACCAATGGCTTCTCCTTCTATTTATTTATTGGCAGGTTTGAATGCCACATGCTTAGTAGGGACCTTATAAAATATCATTGAACGAGACCAATCCATCCCAAAAAGTTTCCGGTATCTCGGTGTTATACCAATTGAGAATCTGCTCCAGTTCTGCGGGATTCTTCGGCCCTGGAATGACAGATTTCACAACACGATGGCGCAATGGAAATTGCAAGGCAGCTGCCCCCATGGCAACTTCTTGTTCGGTGCAATAGTCTCGCAGTTGTCGATAACTTTGTATCACTTCTTCGGGGATTGCGCGGTAGTTATAGGTATTGCCACCAACCAGCATTCCCGAATTGAACGGGCCGCCAATTACGATATCAGTCCCTGACTGCTCACATGAGTCAAATAGATCGAGCGCGCCTTTGCGCTCAAGTAAAGTGTGTCGCCCGGCCAGCAAAAAAACATCAAAATGCCCGTATTCCATCACTTGTTGGCAAATGCTGACCTCGTTAACGCCGATACCAATTCCACCCACATCACCAGCGCTGCGCAGCTCATCTAATGCGCGATAGCCTCCACCATCAATAAAAGTGGCCAATTGTTTTGAGGCTTTGTCTCCGTGTGTGTACTGACCGAGATCATGCGCGTAGAGAATATCTATTTTGTTTAAGCCAAGTCGCTGGTAGCTGTGCTCGACGCTTTTCATTACGCCATCATAGCTGTAGTCGAAGGCTACACGAAATGGCATATGCGTTGATGCGTTTGCATCGGGATGGAGTAATCGTCCGACCTTGGAAGAGAGTATCAAGTCGGTTCTACCGCGCAAAGCATCACCAACCAGTCTTTCTGACAGGCCGCGACCATAAAACGGTGATGTGTCATAGTGATTAATACCGATATTCAATGCATTACCAAGCATCTGTCTGGCGTCGTCAATGGACTGCGGTGAAGCATCAAAAGCGAAAGTCGCACAGCCTAGTCCGATCTCGGTTACAGGCCGGTTGCTACCGCTAAGCTTGCGAGTTGCAATCATCAACCTTTCTCAGCACCGGCATTGAGCCCGGAACGCACGTAACTTTGTGAGAACAGAAATACCACGATAATTGGTAACACCACTAGCACTGCAGCCTGAATGGCTTCAGGCTGGCCAATCGGCAGATTGTTGGCAGCTTCTTGCGGGTTAAGCGCACCAGAGGAATTGATTAAGGTCGTCAGACCGACCGGTAGGTTTTGTTTGTCGTCGTCAGAAATTAGTATGAAAGCCAGGAAATAGTTATTCCAGTTGTTAACAAAGCTGAAGAACGCCACAAGTGCCACCAATGGTTTGGCCAGCGGTAGCCCCATATGAATAAAACATTGAAAGTGACCACAGCCATCGATGCGGGCGCTTTCCACGACGCTTTTTGGAAGGGAGGTTGTGTAATAGATATACGCTAGGTACACACCGAACGGAAAGAACGATGACGCCAGAATCAGTCCGGTATAGGTGTTGGTTAAACCCAATAGGGTTAATTCCAAAAAGATTGGTAGGATAATCGCCTGCGATGGAGTTATCATCGCAATCAGTGTCATGATAAGAATGAATTTTCGTCCGCGGAACTCGGACATAGCCAGAGCATAGCCTGCTGGAATACAGGACAGCAGTGTTAATGTGACACTGCCTACGGTATAGATGACTGAATTCCACGCCCAGGTATAAATTTGACCGCTATTGTAGCTGGCAAGATTGAGATAGGTTTCCTTCGCCGCTGCGAAGCTGCCAAAACTTAAGGGTGTATCCGAGATTAGAGAGCTTTCAGTACGCGTACTGGCAAGCAGCAGCCACAGAAGCGGTACCCCGTAGAGTATGATAAAAAATGCCAGTACTGACCAGATGATCAGACTGCTGAAACGCAGTTTTTTTTGATGCGTTAGTGTTGACATCGAGTGCTAATCGATCTTGTAGAAGCGAGTCGCAAAGATCATTGTAAAGGCGATGATTAACGGCAAAATCAACGACAAAGTACTGATCGCGGCAGCTACACCAAAATCGCCAAAGCGGAACGCATAGTAGAAGGCTAATTGCGTTACCGACCAATCGGGTTTGTCGAATTGCCCACCTGCCAAAGAGAGGAGTTGCGGTTCAACAAAGACTTGCAAGCCAACCGCCAGTGTCATGATTGCCATCAAGGTGATGGTTTTTGAGATCATCGGTATTTTAATGCGAGTGGCCATTTGCCAGGTGTTAGCACCGTCTATCCGCGCCGCCTCAATGACTTCTCGCGACAGGCCTGATAAGGCACCGCCCAGCACGACGATCCAGCCACCAGAATTACCAAGAAAGCCCATCAATGCGAAAATCCAGACCTCGCCCATGCCGTTGATCGTACTTTGCCGGTTTTCCCAGCCGACTAATTCATATAGCCAACCAAATGGTGAGACTATCGGGTCGAGCAGGAATAGCCACAAAACAACTGCTGCTGACGAGGCTATTGCGCCAGGGATGAAGTAGACAGAGCGCACAATAGCGGCAGTGCGTAAGGATAGCGTGTCCAGAAGTAGGGCCAGTAGCGTTACCCCGATTACCATCATCGACACCCACACTAGAACGTATTGCAGCACGTTCCATATGGCTGGTACTAGTCGATAATCAGACAACGCCTCTTTGTAATTTGTCAGCCCCCAAAAAACCATATCAAAGGTGTCAAAGAAACTTAAACCTAAGGCGTAAATCACCGGAAAAACTGCAAACATAATCATCAACAGCAAATAGGGTGTTAGCAGCGCATAGGCCACCAGTATTCTGCGCCTTGCTGTTTTACGCCTACGGCCTTGTCGTTCTGAATGATTTATGGATGGCATGTTAAGACATTGAGCTATAGTGCGCTGCCAAAAAAATATTGGCAGCGCGATGTGTCTACTCAGTGATTACTTTATATCGTGCAAGTTTAGCCGCATTGACAAATTCCTCCTGCAGCTGCGGCAGCAGTGACTCAAATGATGCGCCAGCAGCTAGATCATTTACCACCGCTTTGGTAAAACTTGCTCGCGTGTCTACACGTAAAGAAACATAACCCGGATGCCCATTTGCAGCCGCATCAACCATCGTTGGAAAATTGCTGTCACCACTATAGTAACCAGAGCTATCAAATCCGGTTCCCCATTCAACGGACGCGGGTTGATAGGCTGGCATGGTGACTGCGTCCCGGTTAGTGTCGATATCGGTAGTTACAAAGGTAAGTAAGTCAATCGCGACTTCGGGATGTTTGGTGTCTTTCCAGGCACCCCAGACACCACCGCCCCAGCTCCATGCTAACGGCTTGTCCTGCGAGGCCCATTTCGGTGTCATACCTACACCGGTTATGCCTTCGGCGAATTCGTAACGCCTCTTGATGATGAACTCACCAAACCATGTTGGGCCTGGAATCATCAGTAGCTTGTCCGTTTTTGCCAGTTCGATAAATTCCGGGTCAAACGGCGCGACTCGCGCAAGCGACCCGTTATCAAGCATCCGGTCTACAAGCTGAGCTGCTTCAACACATTGAGGAGCAGTGGCATTGATTTTCAGTGTTTCCGAGTCGCCTTCTACGGGAACAGCAAGGTCGCAGCCGTTGGAATAAAGAAAGTTCATTAGTGGTATGTGCATCGCCGCGGCACCAGAGACAATGCCGCTGTCATCAGCTGCTGCTGCCGCACCGACCGCTTCATATTCTTCCCAAGTGGTAGGGACACTCAAGCCCAATTCGTCCATCAGGGGAGCGTTATACCAGAGCATAAAATGAGCAACATCATTGCGCAGACAAACCAGTGAACCACCGTCTTTTTCGCAAGGCGCAAGCGATGTGGGATAAAAACCGCCTGTGATGCTGGCATCTACCTTGTCGGATATCTCCATCAGGTAGTTAGATCGGCGAGTTGACAGTTGCGCAGCCATGTTGACATCGGGCATGAAAATAACGTCGGGGACACCGTCACCAGAACGAATAGCCAATTGCAACTTTTGGATTAATTCGTTGCGTGCGATAGATACAAACTCAAGTTCTACATCATCGCGAGATTCGTCGAATGCCTTGTAGAAAGGTTCCCGCGGAGCATCACCCCAAACCAGCAGCTTCGTTGTGTCTTGAGCCCACGCGCTGCCAACGCACATAGCAGCTGTGCAGGTAAGGGCCAGTGCTTTAGGTAAGATTTTCATACTCAGTTTTCCTCATATTTGTGTTCATCATGCTTGTGTTAACAGCGCATACCTTCAGAATTAAATACGTGAATTCGTTCCGGTGACACGCTAAGTGTGACATCAGAGCCGGTCTTGATATTTCTATTTATAAAAGTCTGTACGGTAAGTGTTGAACCTTTGCCTGCATCCACATAGGCATAGGTGATATTGCCGAGTCGGTCGGCTGATTGCACACGACCTTTAAGTATTAAATCTGTGTGCCTGACATCGTCTGTAAAGTGAAATTCTTCAGGTCTTACGCCCAGCTTAATTGAATCACCCGCTGCAAGGCCTGATGCATTTACTTTGATGTCTTCGTTTGCTGTGGCGCCGGCCACTTTGACCACAGCATTATCCCCTGAAACTTTGGTAACTGTTGCGGACAAGAAGTTGATTTTGGGTGACCCGATAAAGCCGGCAACAAAGGTATTATTTGGCTTGCTATAGAGCTCATCGGGTTCGCCAACCTGCTGGATTTCACCGTAGTCAAGTGCGACTATTCGGTCTGCTAACGTCATTGCTTCGGTCTGATCATGCGTGACATAGATCATTGTGGCTTGCAGTTCGCGATGCAGAGTTTCAATTTCCTGGCGCATTTGAGTACGTAGGGCGGCGTCAAGATTGGACAATGGCTCGTCGAATAGAAATACCTTGGGTTTGCGAACGATGGCGCGCCCGATTGCTACTCGCTGACGTTGGCCTCCCGAGAGTTGCGCGGGGCTACGCGTTAGTAATTCTTCCAGTCGTAAAATTCGGGCAGCCTCCAGAACGCGTTCATGGACGGTTTCTTTAGGCATCTTTGCAAGACGAAGGTTGAACGCGATGTTTCCGTAGACATCCATGTGCGGGTAGAGCGCATAGTTCTGAAACACCATGGCTATGCCCCGATCAGAGGGTTCGTCATAGGTGACATCTTCATTGTCTATTTCAATGACACCATCGGTGACGTTCTCCAGCCCGGCAATCATTCTTAGCAAAGTTGATTTGCCGGATCCGGAAGGGCCAACAAACACCATAAACTCTCCGGACCTGATCGTCAGGTTGAGGTCGTCGAACAACTCAACCGAGCCATATCGTTTTTTGATATTTGTCAGTGAAACGTAAGCCATTGTTCGAACAATCTAGACTCAGGGAGCTTTAGCTGAATGACGTTTTAGAGCACATTATCCGAATAATACCTATGAGGCAAGCTTTAAATATATCTAAACATAGGCTTTCTGCTATTGACTATCTGATTTAAGTAGATAATCATGTGTCTGTTTGCTGTAAGTGAATGTCGTCTGCTCCTATTTCAAAATGAAAATCGCGCGGAATAAAAACCATCTGGATACCTTTGTAAAAGCGATCCTGAGCGGGGATATAACTCTAGGGGACGTCATAAGGCAGAATGAGCTGTGCGAAATTCTTGGTCTGTCTCTATCACCACTGCGCGAATTGCTAGTGTTGCTTGAAGAGCTGGACTTGATTGAAGTTAAGGCTCGCTCCGGTTTTAAAATCATTTATCCCGACATTGATTTTATGCGTGAGAACATGCAGTTTCGCGTCATCATCGAAACCCATGCTATTGAAACGTTTATCGAAAATGTGGCAGACGACTGGATAGAAGAGCAAATTTTGAAACACCAAACGGCTGTAAGTGAGCTGACAGATACTGAAGATCTGACAACACTTAACGAACACATTCTTGAGCTTGATAGAAGCTTTCATAAAACTATTGTGGCTACACTCAACAATAAAGCCGTTGCCAAAGCGCACGAATACACACAAACCAAACTCCGCATTGCGAGACAAGTACACCGCCGCATCCCTCCGCGAAAAACAAATATGGCCGCCATGCAGGATCACCTGACTATTCTTGAAGCATTGTCCAGACGGGACCTGACCGACGTACTCGCTGCACTGGATGCACATTTCAATCAGTCTGTACGCAATACCTTAGTGGGTTACTAAGCCAAATAATGGAAGACGTCAGCACAGATGCGAGAACGATTGCAGCCGAACCGATAGTGATAGATAGGGTTGAAGCCTACGCACTTTCGGTACGCCCACCCACCGGGCCGGTGTCTTCGTTGGGATCTATGCCGGTGCGAAATGCCGTACTGGTTGCAATTACCTCGAAAGAGGGGGTGACAGGATGGGGGGAGATCTGGTGCAACTTTCCGCCGCGGGGAAACCTTGCGCGCTTAAATTTGTTGGAAGATGTGATAGCACCCCATCTAATAGGTGAGAGTTTTAGCAACTATGCTCACTGTCGCTTACAGCTGGAAGAGGCAACCGCCCGTATGGCCATTCATACCGGTGAGTACGGTCCTTTTATTCATTGCTTTGCGGGCATTGACACTGCCCTGGCTGATCTCGCAGCACGCAGTGTGAATTTGCCTTTAGCAAATTTCCTCGTTGATAATCCCTTGCCTGCCGTTCCGGTATATGCCAGCACACCCAATATAAACACCTTGGAGGATTCACTGGGCAGCATTATTGAAGCAGGGCACCGAGGTGTAAAACTGAAGATTGGGTTAAATCGTGAAACCGACGTCAGTCTTCTACGCGATGTTGAGTCGATTGTTAATGGCAGACTGAATATCATGGTAGATGCCAATCAAAACTGGGATGTCCAGTCAGCAATTGGAACGCTGAGCGCTTTATCTGATTACTCCATCGATTTTGTCGAAGAGCCACTACGTGCTGACGCACCAATGCAGCAGTGGGCACAGTTGGCTGATTCCATTACAATACCGATCGCGGCCGGAGAGAACATTACATCTCAGCCGATGTTTATTTCATTCATGGAGCAAGGGCATCTAAAAGTTGCCCAGCCAGACGTTGCCAAGTGGGGTGGCGTTAGCGGTGCCGTTGAGTTAGGCAAGCAGAGTGCGTCACGTAACGTCATGTGTGCGCTTCATTATATGGGGTCAGGTCTTGGGTTGGCAGCTTCACTACATACGCTGGCAGCAATCGGCGGCGAAGGGCCGATCGAACTGGATGCCAATCCGAACTCACTACGCACTGAGCTGGGGGAGATTGATCTCAGCATAAGAGACGGAGCACTTCAGGTTCCCTCCGGCCCGGGCCATGGTTTTATTCCAGAGCCTAGCGCACTTAAGAAGCTATCGGTTGCGTGCTTTAATTCGCATTGATCGACGCGCAGGTTTCTATCAGGTGGTTGGTATCTTTTGACGAGACAAAAATCCTGATACCAAACGAAGTCCTTCTTTTAAAATATCAGGATTATTGGCATACCCTATACGAACATAACCTTCCATATTTAAGGAATGTAAAACAACAACTACCACAAACGACACGCCCGGTCTGCAAATGTCTTTATTTCCTGAAGAAAGAAATGGGAAAAAGCTGGTGCAAACTTCCCTAAAGCCAATCCAACCGAGATGCGCTTAATCCAAGGGCCTGCTTGGTGGAGATTTCCAGTCAACTCGCCGGGCGTGTGTGATGATGGTGTTTATTGTATCGTCGAATACAATGCCAAGCCATAGATCAAACCGGACGATGCGGCAACACCATCGATAACCGGTAGCTGGTGTGCCGTTGACATTTTGGCGGCAAGGTCTGTCATACCCGCGCAGCCAAGCACGATGGACTCACAGTTGTCCTCGCGAATGGCCGTCGCAATTTCTCGTGAGACGCGTTCCTGTGCCTCTGAACCCGGTTTTTCAAGATCGAGTACTGGTACTTCGCTGGCGCGCACCTTACAGCAATAGTCGGTGCAACCAAACTGTCGAATATTTGATTCCAACACAGGAACTGAAACCGATAAAGTCGTGACAACCGAAAAGCGTAAGCCCAATAGCATACTGGCTTGATAAGCAGCATGACCAATACCTAATACAGGCACTGATGTCAGCGCACGCGCGTTGGCCAAACCAGTGTCGTCAAAACATGCTATGACAATGCCATCTACTCCATCATTCAAACTTCGTTTGATCTCTGCAAGCATCCCCGGAATAGCTGCATTTCCATCATCCGGCCCTTGAATACTCTCAGGTCCATCCGCGTTGCTGACGGCAACCACTTCCACATTATCAGGCAACACTGCACGTGCTGTTTCACGTACCTTGTCTGTCATGGACTCAGTGCTATTAGGGTTGATAAATAGTATTTTCATGGCTCGTTGCGATCTTGCGAAAAGGGAGCTACTGCTAACTTCGCCCCCCTTGATGTCGTTGTCGACGCAACCACAAGAACAAGCTCATGAATACAGCGATAACAACAAATGAGAACAGTGTTGTCAGTGTGCCCAGTGCATACAATACAGGTGTAGTGACGCTGGTTGTCATGCCATAGATTTCTAACGGCAACGTGTTGTAGCTTCCAGCAGTCAGCAAGGTACGTGCAAATTCATCGTACGACAAGGTGAATCCAAATAGCCCAACGCCAATGAGGCTTGGCGCAATAATTGGCAATATGACATGTCTAACAACCTGCCATGGACTGGCGCCCTGGTCGCGGGCGGCTTCCTCATAGCGCGCGTCAAATCGATTAAATACCGCGAACATGATGAGCAGGCCAAACGGTATCGTCCAAGTCAGTTGTGAACCCATACCGGAGGTAGCCCAATGTACATCCCATTCCAGTACATTAAACAGTATTCCTACACCGAGCGAAATCAGAATTGAAGGTATGATCAGGCTGGTGACAACGAGGTAGAAGATAAGACTTGAACCTCGAAATTTTCGACGAAAGGCCATGCCACCTAACAAGGACACCACGACGGTCACCACCATGACAATCAATCCCAATGCAAAAGAGCGTCTGAACGACCCCCAGATATCGCCGACAGCCTGCTGCTCGAATAAATTGCGAAACCAGTGAAAAGATGAGCCATTCATCGGAAACGTCAGACCGCCAGTAGGTCCTTGAAACGAAAGAATTGCAATGGTGATGGTTGGTCCGTACAAAAATAGAACGAACAAACAAAAAAACAACGCTAATAGGTAAAAACTGAGCGGGCGTCGATTGCTCATGCGTTACAGCTCCTTCCTGATATCAACAAATCTAAGCATTGTTGCTATCATGATCAATACGGTTATCAGTAAAACGACAGCGCTGGCAGAAGCGGCTGGGTACTGAAGCAAACCAATTTCATTGGAAATAATTCGCCCCACCGATGCGCTTTGCCCACCACTCATAAACCGTACGGTAATGAAATCCCCCATCACTAGCGTCACGACAAAAATGGAACCGATCATGATGCCGGGCTTGCTCAGCGGCACAATGATATTGCTTAGAATCTGAAAACCGCTGGCACCGGCGTCCCGAGCAGCCTCGATCAAACGCTGGTCTATCCGCATCATCGTATTGAAAATTGGCACGATCATGAACAGCGTGAATAAGTGCACGAAGGCAAGTACAACGGCAAAATCGGAAAACAACAGCCATTCCAGTGGCTGATCAATCAAGCCCCAATCCTGCAACGTTGTGTTGGCAATGCCGTTACGCCCGAGAAACGGAATCCAGGAAATCATGCGAATAATATTGGACGTCCAGAACGGTACAGTACAGATAAGAAACAAGGCGATCTGTGTGTGCAAGCTCTTGATATGGAATGCCAAAAAATAGGCAACAGTGAAGCCGATGATTAGCGTCAGTGCCCACGTAATAGCCGTGAACATAAAAGTTTTCAGGTATACCGACAGCGTTACCTTGGAAGTGAGAAGATACTGATAGTTATCCAACATAAAAGCAGGGTAGTAGCTGTACTCTGTCGCGCCCCAGAAACTAACGGTGACGATGGCCAGAATTGGCAACACCAGAAAAAATCCCAGAATCAACAATATTGGTGACAGCTGTATCCAGCTTTTCAAGCTACCTGGCAAAGCTTGCGAATTCAAATAGGGCTCCGAAATCTGAACAGATGAGAATGGGTTTTAACTCTACAAGTAACGTAATCCTGCAGCGGGTTGCGAGGGTATCTCTCCCTTGTGCAACCCTGCTGCCGGACTATTTCTCAAGCCCGAATGTGGGCCTGGCCAAATTGAACTATTGAAAAGAACTTATCAAGAAGCGATAAATTCGTTCCACTTCCTTAGCATGTACTGGTTTTCGTCCATAACGGCATTCCAGCAGGCCACTTGCCCCATGCGCTCTTCAAACGATCCGCCATCACGGGTAGCACCAGCCGGTTCCATGACGACACCCTGCGGGTTAACGATATCGCCTTCTGCAGCTTTGCCTTCGAACCAGAAGCCCCATTCGTCTTCACTCATGAAGTTTTTGGACGTTTCTGGTACCGCAGAGTAATAGCCTTGACGCATCAGGTAGCCACCGACCCAACCAGACAGATACCAGTTGATGTATTCATAAGCGGCGTCAAGTTCAAGTCCCGACAAACTCTTTGACAGGCCAAGACCCCCTCCCCAGGAACGATATCCTTCTTTGAGCGGTTGATACACACACGGAATACCTTTTGACTTGACAGCTGTAATAGCCGGTGACCACATCGATTGAATGACAACTTCACCGGAGGCCATAAGGTTTACACTCTCGTCAAAACTTTTCCAGAATGCTCTGAACTGACCCTGACTCTTTGCGTCCTTGAAGACGTCCATCGTCTTGTCAATTTCTTCTTTGGTCATGTTGCCCTTGTCACCATAGGTGACTTCACCCATAGCTTCACAAACCATTGCAGCATCCATGATTCCGATAGATGCAATGTCGAGTATCGATGCCTTGCCTTTGTATTTGGGATCCAGTAGCTGAGCCCAGGTATTTATTTCATCATCTATCAGGTCTGGCCTTATACCTAAGGTATCTGCGTTATAGATGGTCGGGATCAGTGTCATCCAGCCAGTTTCCTCGCTGGCGAAAGCCTTGCCATCTGGCCCATCTACAAAACCGACCGAATGTGGAGCGGTGCCCTGGGCAATGACGCTGTCAGGCGTGAGCTTTCCACTTTTGAAAATGCCTACGATCTTGTCGTAGTTGGCAATCTTGCTAGTATCCATCGGTTGCAGATTGCCTGCAGGCCATACCTTTTTACAGATCCAGTATTCGATGTCGGCGATATCAAATGAGTTGGGCTGAGTTGCGGCACGTTGTGCAACTGAATCAGAGTCTAACGCTGTCATCTCTAGCGTAAAGCCTAGATCTTCCTTTACCTTGTCTGCAACATCATTCAAGTTTGAAACACCTGTGCCAAACTGGCGAAGCGTGACGTTCTTGATATTTTGTGCCCATAAGGTTGGCACACCAAAAACAGTAGATGCCGCTGCGGCAGCCGTAGCACCTTTTAACAGGCGTCGTCGCTGACGCTCATGCGCTGTCAAACCATCTATTCGAAAACTGGTGTTTTCTATAGACTTGCCTGAAATATTTTTTCCTTTCATCATTTTCTCCGGTTGTTTGCCTATGAAGGCATTTTATTAACTGCTTAATAGAACTACGAAATTGAACTACACATTCGAACTACACAATGCTTAAAAAAACATACGCTTTGTAATTCGCATCAGCAATGCATCGCTTTTGCAGTTGAGGCCAACGATGACTATGGGCCTATTGATCATTCATCCAAAACGTGTAAGTCTGATTTATCCCATTGCACAGTGACAATTTCTCCGGATGCAATAGGCTGTGCGTAAAATTCACTATCACCAAGCGAGGCAACCAACTCCGTACCGTTGCAGTCGAGTGATATATCAACGCTGCGACCAAGGAATTCAATATTTGATACCTGAGCGAGCACTCCTGACTGATCAGGCACAATGTGTGTTCGGTCAGTGCGCAAGGCATAGGTCTGACCATCAGATTTGACAATATTGTGTCCACCCATAAAACGCGCAACAAACTGAGATTTGGGTGCGTTAAAGATTTCATAGGGCTTACCGGATTGTTCTATGACAGCATCGTTCATCAAAACAATTTCATCGGACAAGGCCATTGCTTCGTCCTGACTATGAGTGACATGTATGAACGTCATGCCCAGTTCTCTTTGCAATCGGGATAGCTCTGCACGCATACGTATTCGGAGAAACGGGTCCAATGCGGAAAGTGGCTCATCCAGCAGTAACACGGATGGTTCGGTTATCAATGCTCGCGCAAGAGCCACACGTTGCTGCTGACCACCTGAGAGTTGATCCGGAAGACGTGCGGCAAAATTGTCCATATGGACAAGCTCTAGTAATTCGTGGGCCTTGCGATGACGCATCGTTCGCTCCACGCCCTGCATCTTGAGGCTGAAAGCAACATTGTCCAATACCGAAATATGTGGAAACAGTGCATAGCTCTGGAACATCATGGCAGTACCCCGTTTAGCAGGGGCCAGCTTAGTTATGTTCTGGCCTTCCAAGGTGATGTCACCCGAGCTGACTGATTCGTGCCCCGCGATCATGCGCAGGGTGGTCGACTTGCCGCAACCAGAGGGGCCAAGAAGACATATGTAACGGCCCGCTGCAAATTTCTGGCTGAAAGCGCTCACTGCTATTGCATTACCAAATCGCTTGGTCACCTCGCGTAATTCAAGTTCACCGCGTAGCGATTTAGTTTCAGAGTTCATGTTCTTATTTAGGGCGCTCAAAATAATTATTGCACTGTGTCTGTGCGTAATTTGGATGTAAGTAACGTAAAAATGCCGTTTTAAGGCTTCATACCATTGGTAGTGTCAAAGTTCGTACCAACCAAAAATGGTCGCTTTCAGATCTTGCACATGAGTGATCAACAGGCACTAAACAAAGTAATAAAAAGTAGAATTACTTTTGGATTGGGCCGCCAAAATAGTTGGCATCAGGATTTGAAAGACAGCTTCCTGTTTTATGCAGCAGACCCAAACGATTTTTTATGGCGTACGAAGGTAAATGATGTGGATGGTTTTGAGCTAGGCACATGCGTCTGTGCGTTACTTTATTTGGTTTTACGCCAAGCACATTCTTCCTGCCATATCAGGCCGGTAATTCGTATATGGAAGGAATGTAACAACAACATTAACTACAAAAGACACGCCCGGACCGCAAACGTCATTTTTCCTGGAGAAGAATGGGAAAAGAACTGGGAGAGTGTAAAATACTGCAGCGAACGTTATAAAAAAATCAAGAATAAATGAATCAGGTACACATCATATTCCCTCATCAACTTTTTAAGGATTGTTCGTTGTTTGAGCCGGGCATGGCAGTCTATCTGGTCGAAGAACATTTATTTTTCAATCAATACCCTTTTCACAAGCAAAAGATAGCGTTTCTCAGGGCAAGTATGAAAGCCTATGAAGCTTATCTGAAAAGTAAAGAGATAGAAGTCAACTATGTTGAAGCTATTAGTGATAAATCAGACATTCGAATTTTGATTGCTCAGATAAAACGAGATGGCGTAACACATATCAACTATATCGACACTACTGATAACTGGTTGCAGAGACGAATGCAATTAGCCTGTGAGCAACATAATATTACGAATACAGTTTTCGACTCGGCTCTGTTTTTAAATACCAAAAAAGAGTTATCTGTATTTTTTAGAGGTAATAAAAAGAAGTACCATCACACTACCTTTTATACCGGTCAACGTAAATTGAGAAATTTACTAATCGAATCTGATGGGAAACCCACTGGTGGAAAATGGACTTTTGATACCGAAAACAGAAAGAAATACCCCGCCAGGAAAACACCTCCCTTTGTAAAGTTTCCAGACAACGATCCGTTTTACACGGAAGCAGTAAGCTATGTAGAAACTCACTTTTCAGGCAATCTGGGAAGTCTGACAAAACAACCTCTTTATCCTACCAATCACAAGGCTACCCAAGCCTGGTTCCAGCAGTTTCTGGAGCAGCGCTTTATGGAATTTGGAGCCTATGAAGACGCCATTGTTTCGGAGCACTCCATACTTAACCATAGTGTATTGACCCCGATGTTAAATGTAGGGCTAATTACGCCTGATGAAATTGTCGAGAAAAGTCTAAGGTATGCTCAGGAAAATGATATTCCTATTAATTCTACCGAGGGTTTTATAAGGCAAGTCGTCGGCTGGCGGGAGTTTATACGAGGTATGTATGAGTGTCGGGGCAGTGATGAACGTACGCTCAATCATTGGAAATTTACCAACAAAATACCTTCCTCATTTTATGACGGTACTACCGGAATAATCCCAATAGACCAGACTATTAAAAAAATATTAGAAACCGGATATTGCCATCATATTGAACGGCTAATGATTTTGGGAAGTTTTATGATGCTTTGTGAGTTTGACCCGGACGAAGTATACCGATGGTTTATGGAGCTCTTTATTGACGCCTATGATTGGGTCATGGTTCCCAACGTTTACGGGATGAGCCAGTTTGCCGATGGCGGTTTGATGGCCACAAAGCCGTACATAAGCGGCAGTAATTATCTAATGAAAATGGGTGATTACAAAAAGGGGGAGTGGCAGGCAGTATGGGATGGGCTGTTTTGGCGATTTATGGACAAACACCGTGCCTTTTTTCTGCAAAACCCTCGGTTGGGAATGCTGGTGCGTATGTTTGACAAAATGCCGCAAGAAAAGAAAGACATGCATCTTGCAAATGGTGAGCATTATTTGAACAGTTTGAATCGAACAAATGCTGTGACATCAGAATAATATCGGTTGCCAGTAGTTTCCATTCTGTCCATCAAGCCTTTTGTTCTGACAAAAAATTCGAAACCAAACGAAGCCCTTCTTTTAAAATATCAGGATTATTGGCATACCCTATACGAACATAACCTTCCATATT
>CAYULV010000080.1:0-5130 GCA_964445655.1 uncultured Granulosicoccaceae bacterium
CGCTTGGTGAGATCGTTAAAAGTGGTAGTCCACAGCAAATCACTGAAGCGGAAACGCTCCTGCGCAAGATCAGCTGAAACCTTGCGTTATGCACTCGCCGTCGAATATGACGGCGGCGGCTTTTGCGGCTGGCAGCGTCAGCCGCATTGCCATTCGGTTCAGGCGGAGCTCGAACAAGCACTGAGCCATATCGCCCAGACACCCATCACCGTTCATTGTGCAGGTCGCACCGATACCGGCGTGCATGCACGTGCGCAAATCGTGCACTTTGAAACCAGCGAGACGCGACCTTTGACAGCCTGGACGTTTGGCGTCAACAGCCATATGGACAAGCGTGTCGCGGTGCATTGGGCATCGCCGGTCAGTGATGACTTTCACGCACGATTCAGCGCGCTGAATCGCAGCTATCGCTATACGCTTCTTAACCGTGCTACGCGTCCCGGCATACGGGCCGGCATGATCGGTTGGGAACGGGTACAGCTCGATACCGAGCGCATGCATCTGGCAGCGCAGGCACTGATTGGCGAACATGACTTCTCAAGCTTTCGCTCCTCTGAGTGTCAAGCAAATCATGCCATTCGCGAAGTGCAAGCCATTAGCGTATCGCGTGACGGGGACGAAGTGCATATCGATATTCGCGCCAATGGGTTTCTGCACAATATGGTGCGTATTGTGACCGGATGTTTGTTGTCGGTCGGGCGCCATGAGCAATCGGCATCGTGGATCGCGGAGCTGCTCGCGGTTCAGGACCGGACGCAGGCTGGTGCCACGGCTGCCCCGTTTGGCCTTTATTTTGTCCAGCCTCAATACCCGGCCAAATTCGGCATCCCGGATTTCACTGACCATACTGCGCCACCCTGGCACCCCTGACTGGAGTGGTGGTCTGCGTTTGGTGCCTTGTGTGATGGTTCCCCGTCGCGAAGAGGCGCGTCTGGCCCCTTTGAAGTGGCCAACAACCGCGAAGTAGACCCGTTAGAAACAACACGAAACCATGCCATTTTGCTAAGGTCCTAGGCTTATGGCGCGCCGAACCCGAGTCAAGATTTGCGGCATCACTCGTGTCGAGGATGCATTGCGCGCCGACGAGCTCGGTGTGGATGCGCTTGGCTTTGTTTTTGTCCCGAAAAGCAAGCGATTCATTGACGTTCAAAGCGCCAATGCCATCGCTCGTCAGGTGTCGCCGTTTGTCACACGAGTAGGCTTGTTTCTCGATGCCGACGCTGCTGTCGTGCATGAGGCACTGGCGGCAATACCGGAACTGGTGCCGCAGTTTCATGGTCGAGAAAGTAGTGATTATTGTGAGCTGTTCAGTCGGCCCTATTTGAAGGCCATAGGCATGGCCGGCGGTTTACCGTCGGAGCGGGAACTTGCCAGGTTTGAAAATTGTGGCGGGTTTTTGTTCGATAGTAATGCGCCGGGTGAACTCGGTGGCACGGGGCACACGTTTGACTGGCAGTCATTGGTCGGTGGTGTGGATGTGCCGGTGATACTTGCCGGCGGACTCGATGCGAATAACGTCGGGGCCGGTATCAAGACATTGCAGCCGTTTGCGGTCGATGTCAGTTCAGGGGTAGAAGCGGACAAGGGCATCAAGGATCACGACGCCATGTACCAATTCATGCAGGCCGTTGCTCGGGCAGATGAGTAGCGTCAGAGCAACGCAAGGTCAGTCTCGTGGACTGACGTTCAACAGCGAAGAAATGATGTGAGCGACGAAAAACAAAACGACGACAAGAATGATGCGGCCGCAAGTGGTAGGCGCATGAGCTGGTTTGAAAAGCTCATACCTGCTCGCATTGGTACACGCAGTAACGAAGACAAGGGCAACGTCCCCGAAGGGGTGTGGGTCAAGTGCAATCATTGCTCCAATGTGCTTTACCACGCTGAGCTTGAACGGGCTCAGGATGTCTGTATCAAGTGCGGGCATCACATGATGATCAGTGCGAGAAAACGCCTTGATCGTTTACTTGATCCTGGTGAACGCGAAGAAATAGGCGACGCTGTCGAACCGGTTGACATGTTGAAGTTCAAAGACTCCAAACGCTACAAGGATCGTTTGAGCCAGGCGGCCAAGGACTCGGGTGAGAAAGATGCGCTTGTGGTCATGCGTGGTCAGTTGCACGGAATGCCCGTCGTCGTTGCTGTCTTCGACTTTCACTTCATGGCAGGCTCGATGGGGTCGGTTGTTGGCGAACGATTTTGCCGAGCCTGCGATCGGGCGTTGGAGGAGGGTATCCCGTTCATTTGCTTCAGTGCCAGTGGTGGCGCCCGCATGCAGGAAGCGTTGTTCTCCTTGCTGCAAATGGGAAAAACCAGTGCCATGCTTGAACGGCTGGCGTCTCACTCAATTCCTTATATATCAGTACTGACCGATCCGACCATGGGTGGTGTGTCGGCATCTTTGGCCATGCTTGGTGACATCATCATTGCCGAACCGGGTGCACGTATCGGCTTCGCGGGGCGACGTGTCATCGAACAAACCGTACGAGAAAAATTACCCGATGGTTTTCAGAGCAGTGAGTTTCTGCTTGAACACGGAGCCATCGACATGATTTGTGATCGGCGTGAGATGCGAGATTCTCTGGCACGCTTGTTGGCCAAACTCGGCGACAAACCCGAGCTGAGCCTTGCCAGCGCTTGATGTCTTTATCGAATTCGCTTGAGAGTTGGCTCGACTGGCTCGAAACGATTCACCCGACGACGATCGACATGACACTCGAGCGTGTTGCCCGTGTGGCCGCGCGCTTGCAACTTGGTTCTGTAGAGATACCTCTTATTACTGTCGCCGGTACCAATGGTAAAGGTTCAACGGTGGCCATGTTGTCAGCTATTTATAGCGCCAATGGATATAACGTTGGCAGTTATACGTCGCCACATATTGTCGACTTTCGTGAACGTATCCGAATCAATGGCGAGATGGTGGATGGCTCTGTAATCGTCCAGGCTTTTCGTGCAATAGAGGACCTTCGTGAGCCCGACACATTGACCTTTTTCGAGTACACGACACTGGCTGCCATGCAGGTATTCATCGACGCGGCAGTTGATGTCATTGTGCTTGAGGTAGGACTTGGTGGCAGATTGGACGCGACTAATCTCTGGGATACCGATTGCGCAATCCTGACCAGCATTGCGCTGGATCACGAAAGTTATCTTGGTTCCGATCGGTCTGTCATTGCTACCGAGAAAGCCGCCATTGGCCGAGCAGGAAAACCGTTTGTATTGGGTGAGGTCGATCCACCGGAATCTTTTTGGGGGTACGCAAAAGAACATGGCTTGACGGTCGAAGACATCGGTTCAAAGCCCGTCGCTGCATTGCCCTTGACCTCACTACCGGGTGATCATCAACGGCGTAACGCCGGTTGCGCTGTGACTGCCGTTCAGCTGATGAGCAAGCATCTGCCAGTTGATGCAGGGAAGGTCGACAGTGCGCTGATGCAAGTTCAAATTGACGGGCGATTTTCTCGTCATCAGGTCAATGGCATTACGGTCATAACCGATGTAGCACACAACCCGGCTGGCGCATCAAAGCTAGTTGATACCTGGTATGCCGAGATGGGTGATCACACCGCGCATCTGGTGTTTGCGGCGCTTGGTGACAAGGATATTGCCGGTGTCGCTTCCGCGCTGGCACCGATCGTTGCACACTGGCATTGTGCTGCTTTAGAGGAGGCGCGTGCCATGGAAGCTGATGCCATGCAAGCTATCGTCGAGAAAAGTCTCGCTGACTCCTCGCTCGGCGGCCAAGCTGTGGCAGTCTCGGCTTACGCGAACACTGCCGACGCCCTCGATGCGGCAATGTCGGCCGCGGGCTCCGACAACAAGCCCGTGCTTGTCTGCGGATCGTTTTATACAATAGCGGCGATACAGCCTAGCCTGTTGTAAAGATTATGGCCTCCGACGACATCAGCGAAGAGCAACAATCACTGAAACTGCGCCAGCGCCTGTGGGGCGCGGCGGTGCTGATTGCCATCGCGGTCATTGTGTTGCCACTGATCCTGGACGGAGCGGGGAGTGAGAGCCAGTTTCGTCGAGTGGAACGCCTGCGAGAGGAGCCACCACGCATTATTGACGAGCGAGGCAATTCTGCTCAGGTGACGATACCGGAAATGCGTGGGGTGGATACTCCCGAAGCAAACCCTGCAACGATCGATATACGTGTTGGTGAGGATGATCCGCCCGATTATCTGACGGATAAGCCCTCCGCTCAGGCCGTCCCGGCGCAGCGCAGGCGAACTGAAACCTTGAGCGCCTGGGTGGTACAGGCAGGCAGTTATCGTGAAGAGATCAATGCGATAGCGGTACGCGATCGCCTGCGACGTGCCGGTTACCCGTCGTTTGTTACCGAGTCAGACTCGGGAGGTATCGTGTTTCGCGTCCAGGTCGGTCCCATGATAGATCAGGGACGTGCGGATAATACCCGCGACAAGGTTGAAAAACTGCTGGGTCGAGATGCCATCGTCACAAGTTATCCATGAGGAATCTTGCTAAAATACGTTCTTTCCCACAGAGTTGGCGAGAGGCACCGTGTCAGGTATAGACCTCGCTGTATTGGCTGTCATTGTGTTGTCGGCTTTTATCAGTTTCATGCGTGGATTTTTCCGCGAGGCTGTCAGTCTGGCAATGTGGGTCATGGCTATACTGATCACACTGACGTTCACTGCACAGTTTTCAACGTTGTTGCCGGATACCATTGAAACTCCCGCGGCACGTGCCAGTATCAGCGCGATGGTCCTGTTCTTCGGCACCCTGGCCATCGGCACAATCATCAGCTGGTTGTTTCAGCGCATCGTCGATAGTGCATCGTTGACCAAGATAGATCGCTTTGCAGGTGTCGCCTTCGGTCTGGGTCGTGGGTGCATTATGATCATGCTTTTGGTTCTGGCTGCGCATCTGACGCCTGCCATGAAACAAGAGGTTTGGTGGAGGGAGTCCGCGACCATGCCGTACTTTGAAAAAGCCGCGCGTTATCTGCATGCTCAGCTTCCGGCTTCGATTGCCACTCACTTCGACTTCTCAAGCGGCTAGGTTCAACACTACTATGTGCGGCATTATCGGTATTGTGGGGCGGGACAGCGTCAGTACACGTCTGTACGACGGATTGACCTTGTTGCAACATCGTGGTCAGGATGC
>CAYULV010000080.1:5230-15049 GCA_964445655.1 uncultured Granulosicoccaceae bacterium
CTGATACCAGTCGAACCTCGGCGCTTGAAGTGGCCTTTCATCTTGGCGTCAAGTATCGCGAGGGCTTCATCAAGAATCGTTACATCGGCAGAACCTTCATCATGCCTGGGCAGCAGCAGCGCAAGAAGTCGGTGCGCCAGAAACTCTCACCCATTGATCTTGAATTCAGTGGCAAGACGGTTTTATTGGTGGATGATTCGATAGTACGCGGTACAACATCAGGGCAGATCGTTCAGATGGCCCGCGATGCGGGTGCCAAAAAAGTGTACCTCGCCTCGGCTGCACCTCCGGTGCGTCACCCCAATGTTTATGGTATTGATATGCCAGCGGCCACCGAGCTTATCGCGCATGATCGAACTATCAAGGACATCGAATCAATCATTGGTGCTGACTGGCTGGTGTACCAGACTATCGAGGATCTGATCGAGGCGGTGCGTTATGACAAGCATCCGATCGATGAATTCGAGACATGCTGTTTTAGCGGTAGTTATATCACCGGCGATGTTGACAAGTCGTATCTCGATGCGCTTGAGCAGCGCCGTTCCGATAGAGCGCAATCCAAGGAAAATCTGACCGACGACCTGACCGTTCTGTAGGAGCTTGGTGCTCCTAGCCCATGCGCAGACCGGCACGCTGGAAGTCACCAACGTCAATACCAAAAGCGCCGTCACTATGCGTGGTCTTGATCTGGTAGATATTGCTCTCGTCATCGACATCCATTTGCGACAAGTCGGCAATTCTTTGCGGCATTGGCTCGTGGCTGGAGTCAAGAATCATGATGACGCGAGGGCGTAATTTATCGTTCGTGTTGGACAGCACAATACCGACTTCGCCATTGACCATCTCGACGATTGTTCCAGGCGGGAAGATGCCCACCGAATCGATAAAGCGAATAACCAGATCCTCATCGAACTGTTTGCCGCGCTGGGCATAGAGTTCCTGAATGGCTTCTGATGGTGACACCGCATCGCGATACGGCTGGCGAGTGGTCATGGTGTCGTAGGCTTCGGCAATAGCGACAATCTTGGCATACAGCGGAATGCTGTCGTCATCAAGACGGCGGGGATAGCCCGTACCATCAGGTCGTTCATGATGAGAATGTGCAACGTCAGCGGCACCTGACATAACACTTTTTGTTGAAACAAGAATATCCCGGCCGTAGCGGGTATGACGCTGCATCTCGGCCATTTCTTCAGGTCCCAGAGGACCTGCGTTGCTCAACACGTCGTTAGAGATACTGGTTTTGCCGACGTCATGCAGCATGCCACAGACGCCGATATCTTCCATCTCGCGCGTGGTCATGCCCATGGACTTTGCCATGACGATACTGAGTGCAGAGACATTCAGAGAATGTTGCGCGGTGGCTTCGTGTTTGGCTTGAATCCGTGTCAACCATACGGAGGCGTCAGGGTTACGCAAAATACTGTCAACACATCCATTGACGGCTTGCTTGACTTTGCCGCCGTCAATCTCGGCGCCGAGTCGGATTTCTTCAAACAAGGTTGATATTGTCTCACTGGCCAGTGAGTGCACTTCACGTGCAGAATCGAATTCATCCTCGACCGATATGCCATCTTTCAGGATGGATCCGGCACCCGGTGTCGGGTTAAGGCCGGTAGAGGGCTTGTTCTGACTTAAAGAGAACTCGTCATAGTCAACCCAGACGAAGGAGCATTCCTTTTGCACATCGGTGATGTCGGACGTGGACTTGATTTCAAGTCCCTGAAACATGAAGCTCGATTCTTCCCAGGGTTTGTCGAGTTCGACCACAAACATGCCGACACGCAGGTCTTTCACATCGATCTTTTCACGATGCTTGCGGTTGAGTTTCGTACGCTCACCCTTGTTTTGGGACGACGAGCGTCGCCGCCTGGCTTCAGGCGCCTTTTCTTCCGACTTGAAAAGCTTTTTAAATAGCATTACGAGGTGCTAAATCCGAGACGGTCGCAGTGTTGGGTTTTTCGAGCTCACACTGGTACAGCGGCACGTCTGGTAGAGACTTGAGTCAGGTTTCCCTGATGCTTCTCATCCTGTCTCAGGTACCTGTCGTCACGAGCTTTTCGCTGACGATATGCCACTGGCCCGAAGCTTGTTGTGCCCAGTACAGTGTGATGTGGTTCTCATTATTGGAGCCAAATCGACCTTCCATAACCATATGACGCGTGTCTCCGGCCTGTATCACCGGTACTTTCACAATGCTTAATTTTGTTACATCCAGCGTGTGCAAATCTCGGTACTGCTCAATGTGCTGGTGTGCACTGACGGTGTTTGCGACACGCATTGGCTTAGCTTTGGCGTCTTGCTCGTCAAGTTGCGCGGTGTTGATCGCTTCTCGGACAAAGCCCGGGAGCTCCGATGGTGCGTAGATTCCCTCCAGAGCCGCCGCGTCACCGGTTAGCCATGCCGATTGGTAGTCGTTGAAACGTTGACGAAATTCGCTTAGTTCGGAATCCGGTCCGCGCTGCCAGTCGATCGAATGTGTCAGCAGTACATGTGTGCTGTTGGTGACAATGCGGTCTTTGAGTCTCACAAAGTGATCGTTGGACATGGTGACGCAACCTTCGCTGGAGTAAGGTGCCCGGCTGTGTTGCTTGCGCGGAACACCATGTAACCAGATACCAGAGCCGGTACGACCAAGATGGCGATCCAGTGCATTCGGGTAGTCGAGCATCAGGGCACCTGCGCCATATAAATCGGGAAGTGAAGCATCGTCGCGAAAGCCATGAATGCGATACAGCCCCAGCGGTGTTTTTTCATCTCCTTCGAGGAGTTTGCCGAATCCCGCGCTGCCACTTCCTACATAGTGTTGGCGGACGAGTGAAGGCACGCCAGCCACGGATTCATATTGGTACAACATGGAGTCAGCCAGGTCGACGACAACGAGATCGGTTATATGAGTACCGATTTGCAGGATGTCGGACGGCAGAATTTCCTCAGTCGAGACATCAAAGATACGTGCACTGAGACGAATGGCGTCAATTTCACGTTGCTCCAGACGTACTCGTGCCTCGAGTAACAGATCGATAAGGGTCTGGCTCATCTGTAGTTCGTCACCGACTCTCAGCTTATCGAACGCCGCTGACGCTTCCAACTCGGCGTATAGCAGCTGTCCCAGTGCGAAATTGGGAAACCTGGCTGCCATGCTGCGCGACAGCACTCTTGCCTCATTGATATCGCCGCGGACCATTGCATCGAGCGTGGCACTGATTTCTGCGTCCAGCTGCGTGGAAGACAGCGGATCAGTGTGGGGCGCTGCGATAACGCTAGATGTCGTCAGCAGGGTGATGGCCATTGTCATCGCCATCGCCTTGCTCTTGAGCCAGACTTGTCTTTCAGCTCGAGGATTGGTCAAAGCGACGTTTCCTGATAGATTTTCCATCGATTGCCTTCAAGTCTCATCAACAGTAGGGTTTTTTCGGACGCATCTTCGCGACTCACATCAGAGAGGACAATCACGGCATCCTCTTGAGTAAAGCTTATGTCACGCTTAATGTCATCCCAGCCAACATCAGCAAAATGTTCAGTTGCTTGCACGATTGATACCTCGGGATAGTTTGAAACATAGTGTTCCCGAACATCCTGACGTTCATCATGTCGAGTCTGCCACCAGGCGAACAACTCGTATTCGATAGTTTCAACGGTGTGGAGTTCCGCACGTTCCCGTTGCAAGCGCAGGCTGTCACTATTCTGATCCGATGAGTCCTGGAAGGTATAGTCGGGTTCAACAGCCGTGGTGGTGGTATTCAGAGCGCTGGCATAAGCAACACTGGCGCGGTAGCGGAAAATGTCCTGTAGATGACTCACACTAAGGGACGCCCTTGGGTCAGCTGCGACCGATGCTTCCAGGTAACTGATGGCCTCTGGCAAGCGATTGTCCATTGCAGCCAGGACACCCAGATTGTGCTGAATTTGAGGCACATGCTCGCAAACGGTTGCCAATGCTTCGAGTTGTTTGGTGGCTGCAGCACGATTGGAATTAAGTGCCAAATTTACGGCGTCGTCGAGCTGCACGAGACACTCAGATGCCGTCATGGTCGACGGGATGGCCCCATGCGATGTCATGGAAAAAATCAGTAACAGGGGGAGTCGAACTATCGACAGGTGCACGAAGCCGCGAGCCGTTTTAACAGTTATCACAAGTATAACGTAACATACGGATAACGCGACAAATATGAATCTTGATTTCCGATGAGCGACAGCATCGAAGACAACCCTGATTGGTCAGTCACCACGCAAGCGGTACGTGCCGGTTTTGAGCGCAGTGCGTTTGGTGAGCACGCCGAACCGATCATGACCACATCGAGCTTTGTTTTCGCTTCAGCTGAAGAGGCTGCTCGACGCTTTAGCGGAAAGGAACCCGGCCCGATCTACTCACGCTTTACCAATCCGACAGTACAAACATTTGAAAAAAGATTGGCCGCCATGGAGCAGTGTGAAGCGGGTATGGCAACCGCCTCCGGAATGGCCGCGACGATGATGCTGATGCTCGGCACCTTGCGTCAAGGCGATGAAATTGTCGCCAGTCGCAATATGTTTGGCAGTACCGTCAATCTGTTGCAAAACTTCCTGCCACGCTATGGCATCAAGGTGAATTGGGCGGACGGTCTTTCGGTCGAGAATTGGGCGCCACTGGTGACCAAGGCAACAAAATATCTCTTCCTTGAAACGCCGACCAACCCGCTAACTGAAATTGCTGACATCAAGGCGATGGCTGATCTGGCACATAGTGTTGATGCACGGCTCGCTGTTGATAATTGCTTCTGTACACCAGTGTTGCAGCAGCCTGCAGCCTTGGGCGCTGATGTCATTGTCCATTCCGCCACCAAGTACCTTGATGGTCAGGGGCGGTGTGTCGGTGGCGCGCTGGTGGGTACTCAGGACTTGATGGATGAGCTGATGCCTTTCATGCGTAGTGGCGGACCTTGCATGAGTCCATTCAATGCCTGGGTTTTTCTCAAGGGTCTTGAGACCTTGCACATTCGGATGCAACAACATTCCCGCAATGCCGCGACCATCGCGCAATGGTTGACATCCCATCCGGCGATCGACCGCGTTTATTATCCGGGTCTTGCCAACCACCCACAGCGATCTCTGGTCGATGCTCAACAGACGAGTGGTGGCGGTATCGTGTCTTTTGAAGTGCGCGGCAAGCAAAGTGAAGCCTGGCGCGTCATCGATGCGGTAAAGCTCTGTTCGATAACCGCTAACCTTGGCGACTCACGAACCACGATTACCCACCCAGCGTCAACAACTCATGGGCGTATGAGTGAAGAGGATCGGCAGGCGGCCGGTATTCATGAGAACCTGATACGACTGGCAGTCGGTCTGGAGGATGTCGTTGACATTCAAACCGATCTGGATCGCGCGTTGGCACAAATCTGATGTTCGCTGGCTAATCTGACATGTTCGCCTGCTAGATGAACTTGCTACGCACAAGATCACACGAACTGGCGCGCACACTTTTTCACGCGGGTGTGCAATCGGTCAGAGGGGACAGTGCAGTTGAGCGGTTCCTGTCAGACTGGCCTCGGCCTTCGCGCGTTCAGCTCGTCGCCATTGGTAAAGCTGCTGACAGCATGTGCGTTGGTGCAATGGATATGCTCGGGGATGCCTTGTCCAGCGCACTTGTCATCACCAAGCATGGACATGCAGGTGCCCGGATCAAGTCTGACCCGCGCATTGAATGGCATGAGTCGGGCCATCCCGTACCGGATGCGGCATCTATTGCCGCAGGGGCCAGACTCACCGAATATGTTAAAGCCGTACCGGCAAGCGATCATCTGCTGATGCTGATCTCTGGCGGTAGCTCCGCACTGGTTGAACATCTGCTTGACGATGAAACGCTCGACACGCTGACGGCCACGACAGAGTCACTGCTGGCCAGTGGTGCCGCGATAGGGGAGATGAATCGCCAAAGGCGAGCACTGTCACGCATCAAGGGCGGACGTCTCGCGCGTTATTTATCCGGCTGCAACGTGACGCAGTTGTTGATCAGCGATGTTCCGGGTGATCATTTAAAGGATATTGGTTCTGGCCTTATGATCCCCGATGCTGATAACGATATGCCAGAGGACAATCCCATCTGGCGCAAGGTTGAATCGCATATCATCGCCTCGAACGCGATTGCCCAGGCTGCAGTCGCCGAGGCTGCAAGCGACCTGGGTCTGGATGTTGTGCAAGCCAATGGCACGATCGATGGCTTGATGGATGACGTTGTTTCTCGCGTTTGCGATGTGCTGTTACCGGCGACCAGGCCCGGTGTTTATATCTGGGGTGGAGAACCGACCATCGCATTGCCGACCAATCCGGGGCGTGGTGGACGTAACCAGCATCTAGCCTTGGCGCTGGCAAGCAAACTGGATCAACGAAAAACGGCTTCAGAGCGGTCGATAACCGTTCTTGTTGGTGGCACCGACGGGACTGATGGTCCTACCGATGATGCCGGCGGCTGCATTAATAACGCGACTGCTACTCGAGCTGCGACATTGCAACTCGATATATCCGACTACCTTGCCCGTGCCGACGCGGGTAGTTGTCTGGAAGTGCTGGACGCACTTCTGACAACAGGGCCAACAGGGACCAATGTCATGGACCTGATGATTGCTATTGTCGGCGAGCCTTAGCGAACAATATCCGCTTCACTGACCAGATTGTCCATGAGCTCGGTTATCTTTGCGCGCGTCGCCAGATCCACGATGCCAGACTTGACGGATTCAAAGTCAGGCGCTTTTGCAGCACGTGAGTCGACCAGGTGAATGATGTGGTATCCGAACTCGGTTTTGACCGGCGCTTCTGAAATATCGCCTACTTCCATCACTTTGACTGCATAGTAAAACTCGTTGACCATATCGCCTTGTTGAAACCAGCCCAGGTCACCACCGCTATCGACAACGATGTCTATTGAATGCTCAGTCGCCAGTTCGCCAAAGTCAGCGCCTTCATCCAGCAGCTGCAACATCTTGTCGGCTTCCTCTTTTGTTTCCAGAAGAATATGGCTGGCACGAAATTCATTCGCTTCCAGTGCGGCAACCTGCTCGTCATACATGGCGCGTATCTCTTCGTCGGGAATATCAATATCTTCGGATAAGCGGGCAAGATAGGCATTGGCCATCGTTTGCACATATTGAAGTTTAAGTGCGGCAGCGATTTCCGGATCCTGGTCAAGTTCCAGTTTCTCGGCCTCCTGAGTCAGCACATGCATATTGATGATTTCTTCGAGAATGCGGGCGTCGTCTGCGGCCTGGTTGTTCGCCTCGAATTGTTTCAGGATCGTGTCAACCGTTTCGGAGCGGACCGGCTCGCCATTGACCGTTGCGCTGACGCCTTCCGGCAAGTCGCTCTGGGCATGGACGTTGCCGAGCGTGAAACAGCTTGCAGCAAGTGCAAGTGGGAAAATGCGCTGAGCCAGTCGCCTGCGCGCCGTTGAAGTGTGTCGTAAAGCGGCCATATTGTTTGTCCTCGGGTCGAATCATGTGCCGGGATAAGGGCTGATCCTCAAGTCCATGCAAGCTCCGCACCGCAACGGGCTACAATTCTTGCATGGTCAATAGTCAACGATGAGCCAATTTTTCGACATCCACCCCGACAACCCTCAGCGACGGCTGGTCGGACAAGCTGTGGCGATTATCCGCGATGGGGGTGTGGTCGTTTATCCGACCGATTCCTGCTACGCACTGGGCTGCCTCGTCGGCGACAAGCAGGCGATGGAACGCATCGCCCGCATCCGGCGTACCGATGCCAAACATAATTTCACACTGGTGTGCCGAGACCTGACGGATATTTCCAACTACGCCCGGGTAGACAACCCGACGTATCGAACGTTGAAAATGCTCACGCCTGGCCCCTATACCTTCATTCTCAAGGCAACCAGTGAAGTGCCTCGACGCTTGCAAAACCCGAAAAGAAAAACCATCGGTATTCGTGTACCGGACAATGCGATCTGTCAGGCCTTGCTTGAGGATCTTGGCGAACCGATGATGAGCAGCACTCTGATCCTGCCTGACAAGGAGCTTCCTGAGACCGATGCGATCGATATTCGTGAAGCGCTGGAGAAGCATGTCGATCTCGTTATTGATGGAGGAAATTGCGGTTTTGAACCGACCACGGTGCTTGCCTTTGACGATAAGGGCGGAATCGAGATAGCGCGACACGGCAGAGGTGAGTTGAGCTTCATGGAATAGCGGTATAATCGGGCAAACTCGGAGCCCTCCATGCACGCAGATCAACCTGAAGGTGACCCAATCGCGCTGGTGAAAGGCGAGCCGTTCACACAGCTACCGCTTGATCTGTATATACCGCCTGATGCGCTCGAGGTCTTTCTTGATGCGTTCGAAGGGCCGCTTGATCTCCTGTTGTACCTGATCAAACGCCAGAATCTCGACATACTCAACATCCCGATTGCTGAAATTACTGCGCAGTACATGAAGTACATCGGGTTGATGGAAACCATGCGTCTGGAGCTGGCCGCCGAATATCTGGTCATGGCTGCCATGCTTGCCGAGATCAAGTCGCGCATGTTGCTGCCACGCATGGACGAGCTTGGTGATGATGAGGATGATCCGCGCGCCGAACTGATTCGCCGTCTGCAAGAATACGAACGCATCAAGGAAGGCGCCGAGACGCTCGAAAGCGTGCCCAGGATCGAGCGTGAGAATTTCCAATTGAAGGTCGAAGCGCCGACCATTGAACGCGAGTTACCGCTACCCGACATTACCCTGAAGGAATTGATGCTGGCGCTGCGCGATGTGGCCGAGCGCGCCCATCTTGCCGGTCACCACGAAATTGCCCGCGAGACATTATCGGTGCGTGCGCGAATGTCAGCGGTATTGACAACGTTGCAGATCGGCGACTTCTGCGAATTTACCACCTTGTTCAATCCCGAAGAAGGGCGTCTCGGTGTTGTCGTTACCTTCCTTGCGATCCTCGAGCTATGCAAAGAGTCGCTGATCGACATCGTGCAGGCCGAGCCTTATGCACCGATTTACCTGAAGACACGAAGCGAAGCGGTGGATACCCCCTCCGACGCTTCGGGAACAACTGATGCGGACGGCACCCCGGATGGTGCTGATGATGCACCCGCTGATAACGATAATGTGGGTGGCGACGATGCCGCCCATATTGACCTACCTGAGTAATCCAGATGGACGCCCAACAAACGCGAAACATTCTCGAGGCGTGCCTGCTTGTTGCCGGACGGGCAATGAGCGTGGCACAACTCGAAGCCTTGTTCGAATCCGATATCGACCGACCTGATCGCAAAGAGATCAAGCTGCAACTCGAAGAGTTGCAAAAGAGCTATGAAGGTCGTGGTATCGAATTGATAGAAGTCGCCAGCGGCTGGCGATTGCAATCGCGAAGCTCAATGGAGCATTGGGTATCGCGACTGTTTACCGAAAAGTCTCCACGTTATTCACGTGCCTTGCTCGAAACGCTTGTGCTTATCGCCTATCGCCAACCGATAACCCGCGGTGAGATAGAAGAGATACGTGGCGTTGCCGTCAGTTCCAACATCATCCGCACATTGCAAGAACGCGAATGGGTTAAAGAAGTTGGTCACAAGGAAGTACCCGGTCGCCCGGCATTACTTGGTACCACCAGACAATTCCTTGATTACTTCAATCTGAAACGACTTGATGAGTTGCCACCACTGAGTGAGATCAAGGATCTGGAAGAAATCGACGCAACACTCGCCGCTGAAATGGGTGTTGGTGCGGCCGGCTTAGGTGAGGCCGGCGCCGCTGAAGAAGGCTCAGATGAAGAAGGCTCAGGTGAAGCTGGTGCAGGTGAAGCTGGTGCAGGTGAAGCTGGTGCAGGTGAAGC
>CAYULV010000081.1:0-1843 GCA_964445655.1 uncultured Granulosicoccaceae bacterium
CGCTGCACCTGACCAACCACCTTCACCCGCAACGGTGAGGTTCAACGCTTGACCCGGATCGGTCATGACACGACCTGTCAGATTCCAGCCATAACCCGCATAGGCCACACCACTGATCGCTATAGGCATTTGAGCATTGGATAATCTATTGGCCCAGGACATATCAAGCATTGCATCAGACAACAATCGCTGCCCATCAGCTGAACAACCATCCATAAGTACATGGGTAAACCGCGAGTAGTCATCCAGTGTCGAGTAAAGCCCGTGACCACCGCGAACAAAATTCGCAGATGCCTCGATCGGATACGCGGCATCTACATTCAAAGGGGTAAGTTCCTGCGTAGTCGCATCTCGGTCAGGTACCTCACCCAAGGCTTTCTGACCATACATGCATACAAGGTTCTTGACCTTGTCCGATGGCACACTGAATCCCGTGTTCTCCATACCCAATGGCTGGAACACATGTTCATGCAGCTGCCCATCCAGCGTCTGCCCCGTCACTCTCACCAACACTTCTGCCAACACATCGCAGGCATAGCTGTAATACCAACGTTCTCCTGGTTGGTAGGCCAACGGCATGGTAGCAATAGCTTCAACCAGATCACTCAAGGAACGTTCACCATCCTCAGCGAAGCGCGCTTCACGATACATATCAGCAATCGTACAGTTACCCAGAAAGTCGTACGATAAGCCTGCGCGATGCGTCATCAGATCTTCTATCGTGATATGCCGTTGCAAGGAGTGATGCTTGCCATCGCTGCCGAGTACCTTGGCGCGTTCAAACCCCGGAATCCAACGACACACTGGCGCGTCGAGTGATAACAAGCCGCTTTCAACAAGCTGCAGCGCTCGAACGGCAACCACCGGCTTGGTCATTGAGTAAATGCGATAGATTCCAGTCAAATCAAGCGGGCGTTGCTGCTCATAGTCGAACCAACCGCGGCACTGTTCATCGAGTACCACATCATTTTGCGATACACGCCAAGCCATTGATGCAAAATTTTGTTCATCAATGTGCCCGTCAGCCAGCTTGTGGATACGACTCAATCGCGTTGCGTCAAGCTTCATGGTTTTACTGTTGTCGAGTATTTAATTGCAACTCAATCGCAGCAACACGTTGTCGGGTCGCGTCATCAATTGCCATCCCCTTGAGAGCCAGTATCGAGCCGCGACGCACGCGCTCTACTTCATCAGTATTGGCGGCAACCGCCATCAATGATTCAATGACCTCGTAACTTTGATCTTCGTGCCCCACCAAAGCATATGCGGAAGTTTGACGCACAGACCGATCTTCGTCCTGCAAACCATTGACAATGATTGGCGTATGGGCGGGATCGTTTGTCCAGCGAGATAATATGTCGATACTGCTTCGCCTGACACTTGCATCAGGGTGCGCTGCGAGTAACGCAACTTGCTCCGACATACCGACACGTGTTTGATCATCGACCGTCCCAGGTACAGCGAGAGCGGTCAAGGTATCCACCAGGACGTCAGCTTCATACTCTGTCGCCAGCAAGCCAGACACCAAGGCCTGCGCTTCGCTGTTTCCGGGTTGAATGTATTTAAGTAGCTCCAGACCAACTTTGCGGGTGGCCGGATCACCGGAGAAAATCAGTTCGCTGGCCAATGCCGTGACCTCAGGCACATTGACATCGCCCAGTAACTGCGCCAGCCGACGAAGCCGTGCAGTATCGGTCTCGAGGCGAAATTCATTGATAATCGCCTGTAGAAAATCAGGATCAGCGTTTAATCGTTCCGCAAGGCTTTTGAAGTCTGCATCACTGATGTTACTGCGACCAAGGTTATAAATATCAACCTCTGGCCATACCCGAGCATCAGTTGA
>CAYULV010000081.1:1943-4680 GCA_964445655.1 uncultured Granulosicoccaceae bacterium
GACCATCCTCGACGCGTCATGTATTACAGCCTGCCAAATGGTAAAGCTGTTGAGAACTCAACCATCACGTCACTGTTAGGTGGATTACCCGCCAGTGTCCAGCCACCTTCGATAATGCTGGTGCCGGATAACTGCACAGACTGATAAAACAGTGGTGTGCCTGCACAACGTCCAGAGTCGAAGCCATAAACATCTTGAGCGATACCATTAGGACCAGCGGTTCCGGGTTCGAGCAAAGAAATTGCGTCTTGCATAACACCCCAAGTCTGCGGACCAACAATACCATCTGGCGTCAAACCATTAGCCGATTGAAAATCCTGTGTCGCAGCTTCGGATAACGGACCAAACTCACCATCAGCGAAGGCCGCGAAATCCGCACCATCGCCAAACCCAGAACAGAAAACAACACGCTGGATACCAGCCGCATACAGGCTGTCAGCAAACTGCCCATTGGCCGATGTTCGCTCAACAGTACAGTTATCGTCCCAGGTCGCGGTCGAAGAATTACTGTCGGTACCACTCTCGCTACCACATGGCGTAGACGGAGATGGATCGGTAAAGCCGTCACCATCAGCATCGCCAGCGACAAAATCTTCATCGAATTCATTGAGAATGCCATCGCCATCGACGTCGTCGTCATTAATATTGAGGATGCCGTCACCATCCAGATCGGACGGGTCGAAATCGATGTCCTCTGAATTGGGAATGCCATCGCCATCGACATCATCTGGATCGAAAATCGGCGGGTCGAGATCTAAGTCTATATCGTCATCACTATCACCACTACTGCCACCACCGCAACCCACCAACAGGCCGGTAAACGCCGCAATGATCAGATACCGAACAATCGGCTTGCCGGGTACTACCACCACTCTCTTCATGCTTTCTCTCCACGTGTAAGTTAGTTACATCTTCCGCTAGAGCGGTATGTATACAGACTTTCAAGCGCCCTGATGTCAGAACCGCCAGTCAGGAACCTGTAGACCCATTCTAGTGCAAGATAGGTAGGAAATATAAATCGGCTAATTTTCCTCGCGCATTGACTTCACTTTTTCAAGCCCAGCTATCCAATCCTGATTACCGCCAGCAGCATACAAGGCCTCATATCCAGCTCGCGTAAAGGTACCCGGTGTCGCGATTTCGCCAAGCAGTGTCTGTGGCGACACTTCCGGTCGGCTACGTGCGACATCAACCGCACCCTGCAGGTGACGAAGCACCATCTCGCGTGACAGCTCCGCAGACCAGCCTTGCTCTACAAACCACTGTTCCAGGGTCTGAAACAGACCAAACGTCCATGCGTACGAACACGAAGCGATCATGCTGTCGTCGAAAGCCGGTTCGGAATCGAACACGACAACCGGACATTGCTCGCCAAACAAGCGTGTTACCGCAGCATTCTCAGGAAACATCGGTATGAACGGCTCCCCATGTTCGATAAAACTCGACGGCATGATGCGCACAACAGTCGCGGGGGCTGCAGCCTCTTCCAATTCCTTGACAAGGAGTCCGGCTACCGCTGACATCAGGATCTGATCAGCCGCAAGCTTCAGCTCACCCAAGGCATCTAGCGCATCATCTGGGCGCACTGACAACAAGATGATATCGGCATTGGCAACAACCGAAGCGTTGTCTGACATGACGCGACAACCGAAACGGGACGAGAGATCAGCGACCACTTGTGCATTGCGCGGAGACAATAATATTTCGCCCTGATGGCCTGACTTCATCAACGCGGCAATGGTGTAGCTTGCCAGATGACCAGTGCCAATAACGCCAAGAACGGGGGTGGCGAGTGTATCCATGGTATTCATTAGTATTGTCAGAGCGAAGCTTATACCGCGAAGCCTGTAAATTGACGATGCGGGATCTCGCGTAACATTTTTAGACACAGAGTCTAAACCAATGCATTTAGGACAAATACTATTTTCATTAATCGTTACAGTTTATTTCATTCCACACACAATAAACCCGATCATGAAGATTCTCAACTGAGGGCACTATCTACCTCAGCTACTTGAATAATACGCCTGCCCGACAGTACGAATAGGGCCAGATTGGACGCGACTCGACAAGTTTTATATCCTTTTATATCTGAGATCCAGAGATAACCCGCAACCCACATCACTAAGCAACTATCAATTACCCACCTCATTACCAACTAACTACTAACTACCAACTACAAAGACACCATGAAACTCTACGGCGATGGCCTGTCTGGCAACTGTTACAAGATCAAGCTACTGATGTCATTTCTCGACACACCTCATGAATGGGTGCATGTCGACATCACAAAGGCTCAAACCCGTACGCCGGAATTCATGGCCCTCAACGCGAATGCGAAGATCCCGGTACTGGTCCTGGATGATGGAAATACACTTAACGAGTCCAATGCGATTCTGAATTACCTGGGTAGAGATTCGACCTACATACCGAGCGACGCACTCGAGCATGCGCGTATGTTGAGCTGGCAATTCTTCGAACAATACAGTCATGAGCCGTATATCGCTGTGGCCCGGTTTATCAATGTTTATCTCGGTATGCCGTCGGATAAAGCCGATGAATACGCCTCAAAGCAGGAAGGCGGAAACAAAGCTTTGCTAGTCATGGAAGATACACTCGCAACACAACCCTATCTTGTGGGCGATTCACTGACCCTGGCCGATATCAGTTTGTTCGCATATACACATGTTGCAGAAGAAGGTGGATTCGACCTCAACACGTATCCATCCGTAAAGGC
>CAYULV010000081.1:4780-15036 GCA_964445655.1 uncultured Granulosicoccaceae bacterium
AGCAAGCCAACTCGAACTTGTGCCATAGCGGCTCTGCCTGAAACAGATAATCGGCCAAAATTGTGCAAAAACTGTGGCAAAAGTCGTCAGAAACTGTGGAATCGCAACACTCAATTTATCTCTACCATATCGAATTTGTAGCCAATACCGTAAACAGAATGTACGAATTCGAAGCTATCCGACAATGACTCGAGCTTCTGCCGAAGTTTCTTTACGTGGCTGTCGATAGTACGGTCGCTGACAACACGGTTGTCGGAATAGATTCTTGCCATAAGCTGACCACGATTGAATATTTGACCCGGACTATCACTCATGACTTTCAACAGTCGCAATTCAACGGCTGTGAGTTCAATGGATTCACCATGCACCGAAGCGCGTGCCGTTGCTTCGTCAACGTGAAAATCATTCGAAGCTATCGTAATCATCTCATTCTGACTTCTACGCAGTACCGCCTTGACCCTGGCAACGACTTCTCGCGGACTGTACGGCTTGCAGATATAGTCATCGGCGCCTATCTCAAGCCCTAACAAACGATCAATTTCTTCAACTCGCGCCGTCAACATGATGATCGGCATCGAAGACTGCTTGCGTACTTCACGACAGATCGACATACCATCAACACCTGGAAGCATAAGATCCAGAAGAACAAGATCCGGTGTCGTGCTCAGTATGCCATTGAGTGCGCTGTTTCCATCAGCGTATATGGTTGTGTCATAACCCGCCTGCAGTAGATAGCCTTCAAGCACCTTGGCCAATTTGGCTTCATCTTCCACGATTGCAATTTTCATGTCGCAATGCCCCTCGCAAGCGGCAATTGTAAAGTGATACGCAGGCCACCCAGTTTCGAATGCTCAGCCGCAATAACACCTTGGTGTGCGTAAACAATTTTCTTTGCTATCGCCAAACCCAGACCGGAACCACCGGACTCTCTGCTGCGTGATTGTTCCGTTCGATACAAAAATTCGAAAATATGAGGTAATTGCTCGTCCAAAACACCTGGCGTCGAATCTTCCCAATTGAGCTTCAGATACTTTTCATCGGACGACAGTGAAATGTCAATCTTGCCACCAGCATTGGTATAGCGAATAGAGTTCTGCAATAGATTATCGAATAGCTGCCCCAGACGTTGCACATCACCCATGGTTTGCGTTGCAGCAGCCGCATTGTTAAGTTGAACCTCAATCCTCTTCTCATCTAGCATTTGTTGCGCAGCAGACAATCTCGATGTCAGCAATTCATTGATATCAAGCTCGGTCATGCGGTAATTAAGAGACCCGACATCCATCAAACTCAATTCATGCAGATCGTTTATCAAATGGCTCAAACGCAGCGTTTCTCCATGCAATGACGCAATGGAAGATGCATCGATATCTTTGATCCCATCCTGCATCGCTTCTATCTCACCCTGTAGTACAGCAACAGGTGTTCGAAGTTCGTGGGAAATCTCTGCAAACGACTGTTGCCGAGCAGCCAGATTTTCTTCAAGGGTAAAGGCAAGCTGGTTAACATCGCGACCCAGTTCGCCCAGTTCATCGCGACGATCCGCCGCTACCCGATGAGCAAAATTGCCACGGCTGATATCGCTGACAGCACGTTGAATCCCGACAATAGGTTTGACCAGGCGCGAACTCATGAGAATGGCCATGATTGCAGAGGCCAACACCATTGCCAAAGCTGCTAACGCATAACTTCTATATTGTTGAGCCGCAAATACCTTGTCAAGTTCATCTGTAAAACGATTGCGCAATGCAACTCCGATATAAGCGACAGTTACTTCATCCACGCGGACCGGACGCCAAACCATTTTCCCTGACAATCTATTGGGTCCGATCAGGATTCTTTTGTCAGTGTCGGCCAGAATCAAACGCGGTTGACGAGGTGGTGCACGACCATTTCTATCTGGAGGTGGCGGTCTGCCGTCATTAATCAAGGCTCTCCTCTGCGGCCCGTGCTCTGTCACTCTACCCCGCTCCGGCGCTCTATTGTCATGCCTACGGCGATTCGTACCACGTGCAGAAAATTGTTGATTTATCGAGCGCCATCGTTCTCGATCGGAAACCAACGTGCTCCAGCCATCGGCCGCGCGATATTCATCACCGAGTTCATCGACAATCGAATCCAGTTTCTGCGCTTCCACACTATTGAGGTAGCTCAGGAAACCGCGATTGAAACTCCAACTATTGAGCACATACATCAGCGCGATAAGCAAAGCGCTGACCAGAAGCAAACTGATAAAAAATTGGTATTTCAAACGCATGGTGACTTCCTGTGTACCCTATTAACGCTTGCAGGTTCCTGAAATTGAGCCAATTTCATAATATTTGCACAATTCAAACAGCGTGACGAGACACTCTTCGCACGATTCAACCCATCAGTTGCTATAGACTGTCCGCTCAAATTACTTGCTTGATACGAACTTATGCATCCAGCCATTTATGCGCAACTTCGTTAATCGTCACAACCGCAGAATTCTTCAACTTGCGTTCAAGTGATATGGCGTAATAATTTTCAGTGACACCCGCCGCTACACCTATCAAACTTGCGTTGTACATATGCTCGATTTCTGCGGCTATGGCAGACGGTGCCGGAAAGATTCCAACACCCGCTTCACCGAATACTTTCAACAAGGCTCCATCATCAAACTCAGCCACTACCCGTGGGACGATACCCATATTCTCAAGCCATGCATCCAGCTCTCGTCGGATGACGTTGTCCTGACGAGGCAACAAAAACGGCGCATCAGCTAAGGACTCTGGAAAGCGTTTGGTATATTTCCGGGCTTGCTTCTTTTGTACAAACCATCCCATCTCACTACTACCCAGTGAGTGGTTGTAGGCTTTTACACCAAGGCCAGAAGGCAATGGCTTGTTCGACAACACCATATCCATTCTGTGCAAAGCAAGTTCAGCCAACAATGATTCAAGGCTTCCTTCCTGGCACACGAGGCGTACTGGGGAATCCAGTGATAACACAGGTTCAAGCACCCGAAAGGCGATCAGCTTGGGGATCGAATCTACAACTCCGATATTGACCAGAATCGAAGAATCCGGTTGCTTCTCGTTAACCTGCTGCGCCAGCTCTGCACCGATTGAAAATATTTCGTCAGCATAGTGCTTGACCATCTGACCGGTATCCGATAATTCGAGGCCGCGTCCGACTCGATGAAACAGAGGCTCCCCAACTGCTTGTTCAAGTAGTTTTATCTGCCCACTGATAGTCTGCGGCGTCAAGTTAAGCTGCCTGGATGCCAGTGCAATACTTCCTTCTCTGGCAACCGTCCAGAAATACAGTAAATGATTGTAATTAAGATGGCGCACACGTCTCCTCTTCAGTCGAATCGCTTGTGAAGCGTCTGTGAATCAGCGCAGGCAGTACAAGCCATTTTTATCAATTCATCAGTAGCAATACCACATAAACAAAGTAACTTACGATAAGTGCGATACCGGATAAACGGTTGTAATAACCTGGCTTTGTTCCAACCGCGAAAATGAACAATGACAAGCCAGCGAAAAAACCAATCGTCAAGTAATCAATTTCGATGTGGCGTAGCGGTGCTACCAATGCGCTCAAACCCAGCACCATGCCGATATTCAGGATATTTGAACCAACAACATTGCCAACAGCGAGACTCGCTTCTCTTCGAACGACTGCTACAACTGTTGCCGCTATCTCGGGCAAACTGGTACCCAGGGCCGTCACGGTCAAGGCAACAATGGTCTCTGACAAGCCAAATTGCTTGGCAAATCCAAGCCCGCCCCAAATCAAGGATTCAGCACCGACAACCAATGCGACGATGCCACCGACTGTCAAAACTGTTGTCTGTAGCTTGCTGCGCAGAACACCCTCGCCTGATTCATCTTCTACAGATGGCGCTGAAGAGTTGGATCTGAAAGCGAATGCAAAGCTCAGAAACATACCCAGCAAAAGGATCGTACCCTCTGACCGAGTAACAGTCCCATCATGCAACAAGACAATGGCAACTATCGTCAACATGAGCGCTGCCAATAGCTGTTGACGAAGCAAACGTTCCACAATCAGTTTCGAAACCAGAGCCGCTATCCCCAGCACGACAGCGCTGTTGATGATATTCGAGCCTACAACATTACCCGCTGCCAAGGCTCCATGACCCTGTATTGCAGAGCCGAGACTGACAAACAACTCCGGTGCGCTGGTTCCCAGCGACACCAGCAATAATCCGATGATCGCTTTGGGCAATTGAATTCTTGTGCCGATGTCGGTGACACCGTCAAGCAACCAGTCACCACCTTTGTACAAGAGAAAACAACCCACAATCAACGCTAAGTAAATCACTTTTCAGTTTTCTTCAATAGGTCAGGGAAAGAGAACAGCATGGCAAAATCATGAATATTCGGATAGTCGTTTTTCTCACAGCAATACTTCGAATATTCCGAACAATCGAACAGTATAATACGTCTTTACCGAGCGTGCTGCCTGCCGATAAAATTGATGTCACTACATTCAGACTACAACTGACGTGCCAAGAAACGCTATCAAACGCTTTATTAAACTCGAGTCAGCCGCGGGCATTTTGTTATTCGCAGCGGCAGCTCTTTCCATGCTAGTTGCCAACTCACCATTAGCGAATCTGATGACAGAGGTGTTGGACACGCGCGCCTCGGTAATCATCGGCTCACTTGCCATCGACAAATCAGTTTTGCTGTGGATAAACGACGGCTTGATGGCCGTGTTCTTTCTACTCGTGGGACTGGAACTCAAACGCGAGGTTATGGAGGGTCAACTATCAAAGAAAAGTCAGTTGATTCTTCCAATGCTTGCAGCAACCGGCGGTTTTGCGATTCCAGCACTGATCTTTGTTTTGTTCAACCAGGGCGACTCGGTAAATCTCCGCGGCTGGGCAATCCCGTCCGCGACAGATATCGCATTTGCACTAGGTGTACTCTCACTATTCGGATCTCGTATTCCTTTATCGGTAAAGGTGTTTCTGACCTCGCTTGCGATCATCGACGATCTAGCTGCGATTGTTGTGATAGCTCTGTTCTATACGAGCGAGCTTTCATTGTTTGCGTTAACAATATCCGCCGTAGGAATCGCTGTACTAGCATGCATGAACGCACTTAATGTTACGCGGATCGCCGCGTATATTCTGGTCGGAGTCATTATCTGGGTAGCGGTGCTCAAAAGTGGCATACATGCCACACTAGCTGGGGTAGTCGTGGCATTCTTCATCCCGATTACCGCTTCGCCCAAACAGCTCGAACTTATCGACTCTGGCGAGTCCAATCGCCCTCGGTCACCACTGCGATCACTGGAACATAGCCTTCACACATGGGTGGCTTATGCAATCTTGCCACTATTCGCATTTGCCAACGCCGGGGTTTCGCTAAAGGGCCTGGACTTGGCCAGTCTATTAAACCCGTTGACGCTCGGTATCGCCGCCGGGCTGTTCCTAGGAAAACAACTGGGTGTCTTTTTCCCTATCTGGTTAGGCCTGCGAGCACGATGGTTCGATATGCCCGAAGGGGCAAATTTGATGATGTTGTACGGCACGGCGGTAACTACTGGCATCGGCTCACGATGAGCTTTTTTATCGGGTCGCTGGCTTATGAGGATCTTGGGCCTGCTTTTTCCGATTCGATGAAGCTTGGCGTCCTGAGTGGCTCGATGCTGTCGCTACTTGTTGCTTTGATCATTCTTTGGATGAGCACGAGGGGCGACAGCGTATCCAGTCAAGGTACTCGAACCCAACAGGAATAAGACCAGGCCGGCGTGAGCGAAAACGATCCTTTCGAATCACGCGCAATATGAATAAGCAATTGTTAATGAAAGAAAAATAAAGAATCTGTTGGTGCATAAAAATACATGATGACAATTCGCCGACACGTTTTTTTACATGTTTGAAATACAACGGCCAAATCCGTATCCAGAGACCCGAAACGTAGAATTTCTACAAATAGCTTTAACTCGTTAAAACAAGTGGTTTCACGTCAGATTAGACGGTAGTTTGTTACGGTTTTAGGCACCTTTTTTGGCCGGGGTGGCAACTGTTCAACACGCGACAAATCGAGTAATGACAATAGTTTGCCGCCCACATTGTTTGTCATCACCCCTACCAAGCGCGTAACATTGCAACCGAAAGCCACGGCATTCACTTGTGGGCATTGGCACGAGGCCACATATACAAAATGTAGTTCATGCTCGCTATCGGTTAACTAGCTACTCAAGCTAAATCCAGTCGGCAGCACTCATCTTTTTTAATTACTAGGAGACATTCGATGTCATTCAATATTATCGATTTAGTCAAGGATCAAATCAGTGATCAGATGATGGGCCAGATAGGCGGCCTTGTAGGAGGCGATAGTGCACAGACAAGTAGCGCTTTGGGCGGTGCCCTGCCTGGACTGTTAAGCGGTCTGGTCAAATCTGCAGGATCAAGCGGTGGTGCTGGTGCTCTATTCGACGCAGTGCAGAAACAGGATGACGGCATGCTCGGAAATATGGGAGCACTGCTAGGTGGCAACGATTCAGCCAATGTCATCAATCAAGGCACATCACTGCTTGGCTCCCTGCTGGGTAACGGCGCGCTGGGCAAGCTAGCAGGTGTATTGACAGGCTTTTCCGGCTTGAATTCACGAGGCAGCAGTTCCTTGATGGGTATTCTTGCGCCGATCGTCATCGGCGTCATCAAGAAGAAGGTTTTTGACGGTGGCTTGAACGCCGGTGGTCTCGCAAGCCTGCTTGGTGATCAACAAAACAACATCAACGCCGCCATGCCACAAGGGTTTTCCAGCCAGCTCGAATCTTCAGGCTTTCTCGATAGCATTGCCGCTGAACCCATGGCGGCGATGTCTACACCTGACGTCAAGATACCCAATGTCGACATGCCGGATGTCAAGGCACCCAATGTCAACATGCCCGATGTCTCGGCACCCTCCGGTGGGGGTTTCATGAAATGGTTGCTACCACTTGCGGCTGTCGTGGTTCTCGGTTGGCTTGGTATGAAGTTCTTTGGCAATCAGGGCGGCGATGCACTCGATGCGGCGAAAGGTGCGGCTGACTCTGCAACCGGAGCAGTAAGCAACGTAGCCGAATCAGCTACCGATGCTGCTAGCGGCGCTGTGGAATCTGTCGCTGGCGCGGCGGGCGGCCTGTCAGCTGAGGCTTTGGAAAAAGCCAAGGCGGCCATGCCTGCAGGTGTCAATTTTGATGAGCTCTCTGGCAATCTGAATGATGTGTTCGGTTCAACGACCGAAACCCTCTCGGGTATTACTGATGCTGAATCAGCAACCGCGGCGCTCCCCGCGCTGGAAGAAGTCTCTGGAAAGCTGGGTGGCCTGAATGACGTCATGGCGCGTCTTCCGGATGCAGCTAAAGGTCCTCTTCAATCTGTAGTGTCTGGTGGTCTTGGTAGTCTTCAGCCAGTTATCGACAAGGTCATGGGTCTGCCGGGTATCGGGCCAATCCTTGAGCCTGTCGTAGGTCCGATGGTAGAAATGCTTGGTGGCATGGCCGGCTGATAACCAAGACAACTTCTCATGGCAGGTTTAGCTTGGGGTTCAATCCACCTGAGCCAATCAAACGCCATCCAGTGATTCCATCGCGGCTCTCAATGAGCCGCGATGTGTTTCCAGTCTCGCATTAGCTGAGGCTTCCGTTTCACCTAAAGCGAGCAAAGCGGCGAGCTTTACCCACCCATCAGCGGCCTCAACTGCACGTTTTGCGTCATCATCAGGGAGATCTGGCAGTACGCCTTGCAGCAGTCGAATTCGGCGCTTATCCAGCTTGCTGTTTACCGCAGCCATGTCCACCATCAAATTGCCGTAAGTACGGTTAAGCCTGATCATCAAGGTGGTACTGAATATGTTCAGCGCAATTTTCTGAGCAGTACCGGCGGCCATCCGTGTTGAACCGGCAAGCACCTCGGCACCGCTGTCGAGATATACCGGGTACGACGAGAGTGTCAGTAAAGTCGAATCCGCGTTATTCGCAATACCTATCGCCACAGCCCCTTTTTCTTTCGCACAGCGCAACCATTCACAGGTCCAGCGCGATTCACCGCTAGCCGCAATCGCGAGTACGACATCATTCGACGTCAATTCAGCGGCTGTCGCCTCATCACTTGCAGCTTCAATATCGTCCTCAGCCCCTTCAACACTTTGAATCAATGCAGTACTGCCGCCAGCCATACGCAGTAACAATCTTTCGTGTGGCCAACCAAACGTTGGCCACATCTCCGCACCATCCTGAACTGCAAGCCGGCCTGAAGCACCAGCACCAGTCAGTATCAACCGACCATTTTGGGAATGAGTCAATCGTTCAGCAGACGCTGCAACGGCTCGGTCGATATCAGAAATAGCTGCTGAAACCGCGCCTAGGGCATTGGCCTGACTATCCAGCAAGAGCTGCAGGATCGTGGCGTTATCTTGTAGATCAAGATCAATCAGAGAGCGATCAATATATTCTGTTTGTTGAGTCATGACATTTTCTGCTCATCACAATCGGTGATAACTAAGAATCGCTTTACACCATAAAACTTGAATTATGAAACTTGAGCTATGAAAGACCTTTATCAGTCCAGACGGCTAACTCATTTCCATGCGGATCATTGAACTGAAAACGACGACCGCCCGGGAAAGAGAAGATCGGTTTGACGATAGAACCACCTGCTGCCACCACCGAATCCTGAACGGCCTCAAGATCAGTAGCGTAGAAGATGACAAGTGCTGCGCCATTGTCAGCATTTGATACCGCAGATGATTTATAAAACCCACCATCCAGATTGCCATCCTTGAACGCATGATATTCAGGACCATAGCTTTCAAAGGTCCAGCCAAAAACCGCACTGTAAAACGCCTCGACCGCAGCGAAATCCGCAGCCGGCAGCTCGACATAATCAATCGATAAGTTATTCGACATATAAATCCTCCTATTCCTTTCCAGGATGATGACAGGCTACGCGATGCAAGTCTCCTTCAAGCATTGGAAACTCACTCCGACATTGATCAGTTACTCGCCAACAACGTGGATTAAATGCACAACCCTTAGGCGGCTTCAACGGCGACGGCAATTCTCCTTGCAAACGAATTCGGCTTGTCGCTCGAGTGGGGTCAGCCACCGGAGTTGCGGACAGCAAAGCTTGCGTATACGGATGCTTCGGTTCCTTAAATATCGCATCACGAGAACCTGCCTCAACCACGCGACCCAGATACATGACCATGATGTCGTCAGCCATATGTTTGACGACAGATAAATCATGAGAAATGAATAAATAAGCCAATCCAAGTTCATCCTGCAGATCAACAAGCAAATTTAGTATCTGTGATTGAATTGACAAATCCAGTGCTGATACAGGTTCATCAAGTACAAGCACCTTTGGCTTGAGCATCAAGGCGCGAGCCACGGCGATGCGTTGCCTTTGACCGCCTGAAAACATATGTGGATAACGATCGTAGTGCTCTGGGCGAAGACCCGTTAGTTGCAGCATTTCCCGACCAAGCGCTTGTCGCTCCTTCGGCGAATATTCCGGGCGATTGATAATCAAGGGCTCTTCCAGAATTCGACCGATGGTCTGACGAGGATTAAGTGAACCAAAAGGATCCTGAAATACAATCTGGATCGAAGCTCGCAAGGTCGCCCGTGTTGCATCATCAATCTCCGAGGTTGCTTCGATATGTTGTCCGTTCAGAAACAACTCGCCTGTTGTTGGTGGTTCGATCATCGTCACCACTCTTGCAAGAGTCGACTTTCCGCAGCCCGACTCGCCAACGACCGCTAGCGTCTGACCCGCGTCCAATGTAAAGGACGCATCACTCAGGGCCTTGACGGTCAATGGTGAGCGAAATAGACCATTCGGTACTTCGTAGTGCCTGGACAGATCCCTGGCCTCGACGAGCGCGTGATTCTCATTCGCCGACGGCGCGATGTCATGACCATTCATATAAGTAATATCGTTCCGAATGCTCATCAGGAGGCGGCTTTTTTTGGCACGCCATTGACGAGTGGCGTATGACATCGCGCATACCCAAGCTCGACACTTGAATTCAAAGGCACTTCAGCATGACAACGATCGATGGCGAACTGGCATCGCGGAGAGAACAGACATCCTGATGGTCGGTCGAATTGTCCCGGCACCACACCAGGAATACTCGGAAGCTTGCGCGAATTTGCACGCTCCGGTAAGGCTGCCAGCAACGCATCTGTGTAGGGATGATGAGGATTGGCAAAAAGCGACTGGACATTTTGCTCTTCGACTTTCTGACCAGCATACTGAACGCTGA
>CAYULV010000082.1:0-14788 GCA_964445655.1 uncultured Granulosicoccaceae bacterium
GCATGCTCGTGGGCTGACGCCTGATATCTACGTGCCCACGGCGCCTCATGAATTGTATCGAGAGACAGGATCACTCAATGTTAGCGAACAGACTCGCGCTTTCAGGACGTCGCTCGATACGAATCGATTAAGGCGGAAAATAGGTCCAAGCAGGGCAGATGCCTTGATCGCTGTGGGTGACTTGCAGTTACAAGCTGCGATAAGCCTGTTTGCTTAAGCGATGATGCGCGACTGACATCCTGTTAGAGAAGCTTTTGGCACTGACTCAGTTATTTGCTTCGTTAGAAACTGTTTGCGTTTTCGTTAGTGTTGAATTTTCACTTTGGGTCATCGCTTCCTTGTAGCCGACACTCTTGCCAACGAAGAAGCTCGCGCCAAGTACGAGGACAGTAAAAAGAGAAATCGCGATTGGTTCGTAAATCTTCATAATTTTGTCTGTCAATAGTAAAGCCGGTTCAACCTTTAAGCGACAGATTAGCATATGGACTAGTGCTCTCCCTTATCTGAATTTTGACGGTAAATGGCGTTCGATGAGATACAGATCATGTTTTAGATAATGTCCAAGCGATAACTATTTGATAATTGCGATCGGCGAAAGCGTCGTAATATTGTCGTTGTTCAGAACATTGGAGCCTAGCCGCTAAAGACTGCTAGGTATTGTTGGAGAATCCATTGTGGGCGCAGGAACCCTATTCTTGATCTTGACGGTCGCCGTCGCGGCACTTGTCGTTTTGATCTACAACCGTCTGATTACCCTGAGAAATCGATTTCTCAACAGCTTCTCTCAAATAGAGGTTCAACTACAACGGCGTTACGAGTTGATCCCGAATCTGGTCGAGACGGCCAGCGCCTACATGAAGCATGAGGCCGAAACTCTGACAGCTGTCACTCAGATGCGTAATGCCGCGCATCAGCGTTGTGCCGATGCTGCCAAAGCGCCAGGTGATGCCGGCGCCGTCGGAGCTCTAGCGGTTGCCGAAGGAGCACTGGATTCCGCTCTTGGGCGATTGAATGTGGTGATGGAGAATTACCCTGATCTGAAAGCAGACAATCAGATGATTGCATTGCATGAAGAGCTTGCTTCAACAGAGAATCGTATCTCCTTTGCGCGTCAGTCCTATAGTGACTCGGTGATGGAGTACAACATCGCACGTGAACAGTTCCCAGCTGTTTTGATCGCGATCAGTTTTTCATTCAAAGAAGCGGATCTGTTTGAAGTTCGTGAACCAGCTGCCCGCGAAAAACTGAACGTGTCATTCGCTTGATACCAGAATGAGAAGCTATGCCGCTGTTGGTTGCAAGGCATCAGCTTTCGGTTAACCACTAAATGAATTTCTTTGATCATCAGGATAATCGTCGCCGCCATTCAAACTGGTTGCTGTTGGCTTTTATTTTGGCTTTGTTGGCAATGGCGTTTGTCATCCACCTGAGCGTCGCTTTGTTCTCCATGCTGCTTGGCGAATCAAACAGTTTGTTCACCTTGTCAACTCCTGCGATCGGGTTGATTGGTATTGTTTGGCTTACCGTGTTAGCTGGTTGCTTTTTTCGAGCGCTCGATGTCAGAGCCGGTGGTGAGGTTCTCGCCAGGCGTTTTGGTGCGACTCTCGCAGCTGATCGATCTCGTTTCGAAGCTGAGAAGCAGTTTCTCAACATCGTCGCCGAAATGGCGATCGCGTCTCGAACGCCACAACCCGCTGCATACGTGATGCGTAATGAATCGAGCATCAACGCTTTTGTTGTTGGTATGCATTCTGGCGAACTCGCGATTGTGGTGACTCAGGGAGCACTGGATGCATTTGATAGGGATGAGCTCCAGAGCGTTGTCGCACATGAATTCGGACATATTGCCAGCGGAGATTTACCGCTGAGCATGCGCTTGCTGATTGCACTGGGTGGTTTGATGGCGATAGATGAAGTAGGGCGATTGTTGTTGTATAAATCCCCCGACTTGCGGTTTCATCCTGCCATGATCGTCGGTTATCTTTTACGTGGATTTGGCAGTATAGGTGTTTTTGCTGGACGTATGATTCGCTCGGCCTTTTCGCGTCAGCGAGAGTATCTGGCAGATGCGTCTGCGGTACAGTTCACGCGTAATCCGTATGCCATGGCGTCAGCCCTGGCGCTTGTTCGAGATGCTGACGAGAAAGTACCGCTACATTCCTTGCATGCTGAGGAACTCGCTCATATTTGTTTTCAGAGCGGTGATGTTCGCAATTTTTTCACCAGACTATTTGCTACACACCCACCTTTGCAAAAGCGCATTCATGCAATTGAACCTCATTTCGAGGTCAAGCAACGGCAAGTATTTCGTGATAAAGAAAAATTTCAGAAATTTCGTAGTAACGCATCGAACTCAACAGCTGGGGCGCACTTGTTAAGCGGCAGCGCTGGAGAATCGAATGGTGGCTTGCCGTTAACTGCATTAACAGACCAGGATGCTCATCAGATCATAACGATGGATGTCAACGAAACAATACTGTCAGATCGTGTATTGTTGATGTTGCCTGATGAGTCGAGTTGCCTGGCAGCCATCTTTGCTGCATTCGCACCAGCGGAAGCGTTTCGGCGTCATGCATTCCTGAGTTCGCTAGCCTTCAGTTTCGATCAGAGTTTCGCAGATCGTGTGAAGGAAAGTATCAGAAGCCTTAAGTGTGAACTCAGCGAGGATAAGTTGGCCATTCTCGATCATTGCGCCGGGATCTTAACCTCGGAGATCAATGTCGATAACAGGCGATTGATCATGTTGAAGCTTGAAAGGCTTCTCGCGACAGATGATCAATACGATTTGATGAGCTATGCAACCTTGCAGTTGCTTCGACGCAAACTTGATGTTGAATTCCCGATTATGGAAACACTGGCGGACGAATCCGGTCGCTGTGCTGAAGCTCGCCGGGCTAAAAACTTTGACAGCATGGGGGAAGAGTTTGCGCTGTTGCTCTCACTGATGGTTGAAACCTCAGGAGCTCCTTCGGAAGAGCTTGAAATACAATTCAAACGTTTGTTGACTTGCTACACTCAGAACGAATACCCGCGTAGAACAGCATCTGAAACTGGCATTGTCAAAGAGCTGGAAGCAGCCTTTCAGACCTTGTATGTTCAACCCAAGCCGATTCGTCTGGCATTTGTCCAGCATTGTGTTGAAATTATTCGTAGTGACGGACATATTGCCCGAGCTGAGGCGGCCTTACTTGAGTTGTTCGCAGCATCCCTTGGTTGCGAAGAAATGACGCGACTTGCGGCCTGATCCTGAGATAGTTCCAACTACGATCGATTGCCAAAACACTAGGTGGTGTTGTGCTTGGCCTGTATCAGCGGTGCTGCTATATCCGGGCGATCAGTGACAATGCCCTGGGCACCCGCGTCGAGCGTGGTTTGTATCAGTTGTGCTTCATTCAGAGTCCAGTAAACCGTTTTGATTGATCGGCGTTTGGCAAAGTTGATGAACGCTGAGCTTGCCAATGGTAGTCCTATGTAGCGGACCGGGATCTGCAAGTATTGATAAGGCAGTGGCGATGTGTCAGTGCGCCCATGCGGTGACCACCGTGAAAAATACAAGGCAGCTACTTCTCGTTGCGTAGCCGCTGTGGTAACCATCGGTGCCAGATCGCGAAAATGCTGCAAGGGTGCCGAATTGAAACTACCGACATTGACCCGCTGAGCACTGTTATGCCTGTCTATGCAGCTTGCTACCTCTTCAGCTGCAACTAAAGCGTCATCCTTTATATCAATATTGATTCGCGTCGTCGGATACTGTTCGAACAGCTCATCAAGGGACAGTAGCCTGATTTTGTCGCTACGGTAGGATCTGCCATCAGGATTAACGAATCGATAGCCAGCATTGAGCCTTTTGAGCGCATCATACGTATAGGATTTCACTGGGCCGGATCCATCCGTCGTTCGATCTACCATTTCATCATGCGTCACCATCACCACATTATCGCGGCTCAGACGAACGTCGATTTCCAACACATCCACGCCGAACTCCAAGGCCAGGTCAAACGCCACCGACGTGTTCTCCGGCGCCAGCAGCGAGGTCCCACGATGCCCGTAAAGATCGATTTTGTTCGGGTCGGACCATGGCAAGCTACTAATATTGCAAGGAAAGTTGTTCATAAACTGGGGTTAAAATCCCTTAAACGGGCTTTCTCGGGGGGTATAGGGTTATGTTAAGAGTCAGTTTAATCATCTCTACCATTCTCGTCAGTGCAATGTCCGCGGCTGCCACGGTTTTCGTGCTGGCTCCCAATGCTGAGAACGAGTCTGATGTTGCCCTGGTTGAGCCTGCAGCCGAGCCATCGTCGGCTGTCATCTCGACGGACAGCGTGGATCCTGAGGCGAGTGCGCCAGTGACAGACGTGGCCAGTCTCAAACAGGAACTTGACTTGCTTCGTCAACAACTTGCTGATGCTGAAGCCGAGCGCGGCCAATTAGCTGAAACAGTCGTTGGGTTGAATCGTCAGGTCGCCGACCTTGAAAGCAGCGCACTGAATCTTGCTTCTCTGGCTAGTCTGCAGACGGCTGACGAGCAATCCTCGGCGGGATCGTTGTCAGGCCCTGATACCGGCAATAGAACAGGTTCCAGATTTCCGAAGCCACCACCTGCCAAGTCACGATATGACAGTCTGCTCACCGCCGGTGTGGATGTGACCTTGGCAGACGACATCACCGCTCGACGGAGTCGCTATCAGCTTGATCGGCTCGAATTGAATGATCTGGCAACACGAGAAGGCTGGGTTGATACGGATCAGTATCGAGAGCGTCTTGACGAGTTGGCAGCTGAGCGTGTTGATCTGCGCGAGGAGCTAGGCGACGAAACCTATGATGCCTACCTGTTCAACGTAGGGCGTAATAATCGTGTCATGATCGAATCCATTATTCCGGGCTCTGTGGCGGAGGCTGCGGGCGCTCAGGTCGGTGATCTGATCATGAGTTACGCCGACACGCGTATCTATCGTATTGGAGACGTGCAAGAGACCACCAGGGGGGGCAGTCGTGGCGAATCCGTGGAAATGACACTGGAACGTGAAGGACAGTCTGTGACATTGAGCGTGCCACGTGGTCCGCTCGGTGTGTCGCTTGATGGCTTGCGGATTTCGCCGTAACGTCTAACCCATTATTTACTTTGCTGTCAGTGAAAAATCGCCCGAGGCCCAGTCGCCCGGCGCCAACGTCAACACGCCGCTATCGATACCTTGCATCGAGAGATTGAACCCGTCGTTGGCATTGGTTACAGGTTCGATCGCAAAATGTGGCTTGTCCGGGTTGAATAGCACGAGATGACCGCAGTTTTTACTAGCCTGCATTTGTAGATTGATCTTTGTCCGAGGCCACGTGATGGTGACCGTACCATCAAAACCGCTAAAGCAATGGTCAATACGTTGTGTCTGATCCAGTACCCGCAAATGGCGGAAATCAAGTGTTGGTGGCAAGGCGCGACTCGCCCCAATTGGCAGGCAATCGCCATGGGTATCTGAGTACACCCCGTTCACGGGTAATTGAATTTCTGGCGATTCACCGTCGATGGTTCGTACAAAATAAGGATGCCAGCCGAATCCGACTGGCATCGACGTGTCGCCATCATTTCGTATGCGAATCGTACTCGAGATCGTATTTTCCTTGACTGCGTAGTGAATTTCCGCAGTCATCGGCCAGGGCCAATTTACTGACCCATCCACTGGGGCCGAGTAGGTGCAGACCAATTCGCTCTGCGTATCACTTTTTATCCGCCAGGCCAATTTGCGCAAAGCGCCGTGTATGGCGTGCCCCTCAGCCTCGGCAAGCTGAATTTCCTGGTCATTAAAATGAAATCGTCCGTCACGAATGCGATTGCTGTAAGGGATCATGTGGAAATTGGCCGCGGCTAGCGGCGCGGTTTCATCCTGACCGGAACGTGGGGTAGAGACGACCCCTTGAGCCGCAGTGGCAGAGGGGTCTGGGTTTTCTCCGGGCGGTCGGCAATCAGCGACGACAGAAACCCAACGCCCCGCCTGGTGTACTTCAGCGGCCATCCACTGGACACCACGAGCCGGATCGAGCCATAGCCGCCAGCGGTCGGATTGCAATAGCCTCATCCGCGGTTTTACCTCAATTTGGTCGTAGGAGAGAGTATCGGTCATCAACGCCGTGCTGTCCTCCAAACCGGTTTGTCATGTCATGAGAGTTGCAGCGTCCCGCCCAGCTACCTAAACTTGCCTCTGGACTGAATTTTTAGACATTTTCCTTATTTCCGAACAAGCGTGAACACTCAATTGATCAAATTCATACCATTAATCGTCGCTTTCATTGCCGCAGGGCTGGTCAGCTCAGTACACGCTCAGGAAAACTCTGGGCTGAGGCTCGGTCAACCTGACGCTGCAACAGAAAACAAATTGGATCTCGGCGCAGCCCCGCCAGCTTCCCGACAGACGCCGGAAGCGACAACGACAGCGCCGGCAGCCCCTGCGGGCATTCAACGCACCACCTATGGTGCCTGGGAGGTCGCTTGTGCTGACGATGGCAGCAATTGCGCCATGGCGCAGATTGGCAATGATGACGGCGGTACGCCGATTTTGGAGATGGTCATCCGAAAACTGGCCGAACCACTGGAAGTTGGTGAGCGCACCGCGATAGCGGTACTTGATGTCATCACACCTTTGGGAGTTGTGCTGGTTGAGGGTTTGAGTGTCACGATTGATGGTGGAAACAAGGAATCAGCCCCCTTTCAGATATGTACCGAGCAAGGTTGTCTGGTTCGCGAGCCGGTGGACGACCGTCTGATTACGCGAATGAAGAAAGGCAATAATGCTTTGGTGTCTGTTATCGCTGCGAATCAAGGCGAAGTAAAAGCCACACTGTCACTGACAGGGTTTACCAAGGCTTTCGACACGCTGAAGTAGCGCTGGAGGCTAGTGTGGCCAAGCACGGGGATGCCTGTATGGATTTCCTGAGTGCAGACCGTTGAATATTGCGATTGTTGGAGCCAGCGGTGGTATCGGTTCCGGTTTGCTCAACGCAATACTTGATAGCGATATCGCGACAACCGTATACGCGACGTCATTCGAAAGTGATCTCGGAGCGGCCTCTTTATCGGGTAACAAGCACACGCTTGTCAAACGCTCAACCCTCGATGCAAGCTCCGAGCAAAGCATCTTGAGCTGGGTAGGGGAAATCGATTCGCTTGACTGGTTGATCAATTGCGTGGGGCATTTGCACGATGATACCCACGCGCCAGAGAAAAGCATAAGACAGTTCGATCCGACTCACTTTAACAAAAACATATCAATCAATTGTTTGCCGACTCTGTTGCTTGCGAAGCATGTTTTCAAAAAATTTGATGGGTCAAGCGCTCCTATCTTTGCAACCGTATCCGCTCGGGTGGGTAGTATTAGTGACAATCGTCTTGGTGGCTGGTACAGCTACCGTGCGGCGAAGGCTGCTCTGAATATGAGCTTGCGTACACTGTCAATTGAATGGGCAAGACTCAATCCGGCAATTCGTGTTGCGGCATTACATCCAGGAACGACTGATACGGCTTTGTCCAAGCCATTTCAGAAAAATGTAGCAACTGAAAAGTTGTTCAGTGCACAAAAAACAGCGGAGCTACTTCTCGCTCAATTGCATGATTTGCATCAGCATCCAAGCGGTCGCTTCATTGCTTATGATGGACAGGAAATTCCTTGGTAGCGCGCAATGTTATGTCATCGATGGCAATGCGCGTTGTAACAAACGGAGATGCTTCTAGAGGTTCTTCGTCTCCGGAGCCAATACGTTTATTCGTGTCAAAATCATAAAGCTGCCGGTCGAGTAGATGTGAAGGCGCGACATTGCCTAGTGCTGTCAACATCGATGCTATTCGAGATGGGTCTGATTGCTCCCAGGATGACAAAAGTGTTTTCATTGCCTGGCGTTGCAGGTTTGGCTGTGATCCGCAAAGATTGCAGGGGATGATCGGGTATTGTCGCAAAGCCGCATAGGTTTCGATCAAAGATTCGCGCACATAAGCCAATGGCCGAATCACGATGTTGCGTCCATTGTCGGCGTGCAATTTTGCAGGCATTGCTTTCAAGCTGCCACCGTGAAAGAAATTTAACAAGAATGTCTCGAGCAGATCATCGGCGTGATGACCTAAAGCGATTTTGCTGGCACCTAGTTCATCGGCAGTACGATAAAGGATTGCACGGCGCAGACGTGAACAAAGCGAGCATGTTGTTTTACCCTCAGGAATTTTTTCTGATACGACGCTGAAAGTATCTTCTTCGACGACTCGGTATTCAACCTTCAGTGCATCGAGATAGTCTGGCAATACTGCCTCAGGAAACCCCGGTTGTTTCTGATCCAGATTCACCGCGACAAGTGAAAACGAGATAGGAGCAACTCGTTGCAGATGTAGCAGCATATCGAGCAGGGTGTAACTGTCCTTGCCACCTGACAGGCAGACCATGATCCGATCACCGTCTTCAATCATATTGAAATCGAGCACAGCTTTCGCCGTCTCTCGACGCAGTTTCTTTTCAATCACGTTCATTTCAATGGACGAATGCACCGTGTGGGAGTCCTGTTCAAACTAGACATAAGGGTAAGTAAAGCCAAAAGATAACGCAATCTGTGTCTAATCAAATGCGAAGCCTGTATTATTGGCGGCATAGCCACTTTTCTGGCAATTGATTTGCGCGGTGAGCGGGTAGTGCAGGACCATGAAAATTTTGATCATCGATGATCACACTCTTTTCCGCAGCGGCATGGTACATCTGCTGGAGGATCTTCAGCCGCAACCACAGATTGTAGAATCTCATTCTCTCAAGAATGCACAAGAATACCTGCTCGGGGGCTTGAACGTCGATCTGGTACTGCTGGATTTGCGTTTGGGAGACACCGTTGGTCTCGATGGTCTCACCGCTCTTCGAAAAGACATTCCCGATACCCCAATCATTGTTTTGTCAGCGGAATTGGATCCGCTTGTCATTCATCGCTGCATCGAACTTGGCGCGATGGGGTTCATCACCAAGTGCTCGACACATGACGAATTGCTGGGTGCGATTCGCCTGATTATCGCTGGCGGTATCTATTTGCCGGCTGCTGTTCGAGACAGCCAACACGCGCCGGCAAATCATGGATCTCGCCCTTCGGATATTGCGCTGCTTACATCCTTGTCAAAACGGCAACGAGAAGTCTTGACGCTTTTGGTACAGGGCAAGCCTAACAAGTCAATTTCCACGCAAATGGATATCTCGCAAAACACGGTGAAAGCGCATTTGACGGCAATTTTTCGGGTTCTCGGTGCGCGTAATCGTACCGAGGCTGTCTATTTTGCAGCGCGCGCTGGTGTGCCTCTCGATTAGTCTCTTGCGAATTGTTCAGTCGTTCTTATCGTTAAGCTGAATCCATACCCCTTCGTCGTGAGATCTGTATATGGCGGTCTCAATCTCTCGGTTGATCAGATAGGCCGACGCATCGTTCTCCAACACAGAACCACTCGTCAAGTGATCCACCACATGGCGATTCATTCGGTATACGCAGTCGCCGCCAAAGTCGATATCCTCGTAGTCGTAGTGACATTCAAGCCACGTCTCCTGGCCATGCTTGCGGTGGCGGATTGTGCCGTAGCCATCCAGCATCAAGGTGCCTGCAGAACCCTCTATGACCATCTCGCCCATGGTTCGTCGGAGCTCGTCTGTTGCGTGATCCGACAGCCGATTACCGTTGAAGACTCCTCTGGCTCCCGTTGCAAATTCCATGATGACAACGCCTGCATCCTCCCCGGTAATGACTGGATTCAAGGTTGACAGTCGCGCAAACAAGCCTGTGATGTCGCCGAAAAGATAGCGAAAAACATCGATATAGTGCACGCCAGTTTCCCGCACCAGAAATTGTTCTTGCTGCTGAAAGTAAGGTTGCCGGTCGAGATAGGCCTCTGGTCCTTGTCCATCACCTGGTCGAAGCTTGAAGCTGATCTCGTAGGGTTCACCGATTAAATTTTTTGACAAGAGTCTATGTAGTTCTCGATACCAGGGCTGAAACCGAAAATTTTCGTGGATCACAACTGTTGCACTTGCCGCTTCAATGTCATTGACTAGTGCGTGTGCTTGCTTCAGGTCATTGCAGAATGGCTTCTGGCAAATACAGGGGATGTTATGTGCCATGCACTGCCTCACGATGTGCGCATGTGAAGGCGGAGGAGTAACAATATCAACTAGCGCAGGTTTGCTCATGCGAAGCATTTCGTCGATGTCGGTATATACGTCTGCAACACCATACTCGTTGGCAATTGCTTGCCCTATGGCTGGATCCAGGCTGTGTAATGCGACGATTCTGACATCGGGCATGCGCTGCCAGGCGCGGTAGTGAAACTGGCTGAAATATCCTGTTCCTATGAGGGCAACATCAAACATCAGAGGTAATCAACATCAATCATTTCGAGTTCACGACTGACTGCCTGCGTGACCTCAACGAGCCCGGCGCTTCCTCCAAGTTCGGTAGTGACAAGCTTGCCCTGTGCAAAGGCATTGTCAATTGCGTTTTCAATCAGCCGTGCAGCGCGTCTTGCGTTGTCGTCAGCATGTTTTTCGGCAAGCCAATCGAGCATCATGGCAGCAGAGAGAAACATCGCTGTTGGATTGGCAAGGCCTTGGCCCGCGATGTCCGGGGCACTGCCATGACAGGGTTGGAAGACTGCATGTTTGTCACCAATATCGGCTGATGGGGCGTATCCCATGCCGCCAATCAATCCGGCTCCTAGATCTGAAAGAATATCTCCGAACATGTTTTCGGTGACCAATACATCGTAGTCCCATGGTTTGCACAAGAGATTCAACGACATGATGTCGACATAGGCGTGGTCAGCAGGGATATCGTAGTGTTTGGCAACTTCATAAAAAATCTTTCTGAAAAATGCAAATGCTGAAAACACGTTTGCCTTGTCAATACAGGTGAGGCGAGGCACATGGGTTTTGTCGTTCTTTCTCTTTCGCTGACGAGCTTTGGTCAAGCTAAAACTTGCCTTGAACAATTTCTCCGATACCTCACGTGTGATGACCAATGTCTCACGGGCCTCCCGATCAGCAATGACTTCCCCTTTGCCTTGCGGAGCGAATAAGCCCTCAATCGATTCGCGCACCAGTACGAAGTCGATATCCTTTGCGCGCGGATCGGACAACGGACTGGCAACTCCGGGAATACTTCGGATCGGTCGTATCCCGGCATAAAGACCCAACTCAAAGCGTAAATCGATCTGCGGAGTCAGTTCTGTGCCATCGGCATAACGAATAGCCGGATCACCCATGGCCGCAAGCAGAATGGCATCAGCTTCTCTGGCGGCGTTTTTCGACGATTCAGGAAGTGCGCTTCCCAGGTCCTGATAAGCTCTGGCACCAGCCGGAATGTTTGTGGTTGTCAGTGTGAGGTTACCGACTCGTTCGCAAGCACGGTGCAGCAGTTCTACACACGGGCGCATTATTTCCTCACCAATACCGTCTCCGGGAAAAACGGCAATCGAATACGTTGCTGATCTGCTCACAATGCAATTACCTTGTATTCAGGGGAGGGGATGCTGTGTAATTGGGGAGACGCTGTGACAATGGATTTCTACAACCTAGCCTGCGCAAATTATCCGACAAATTCCGCCAATGTACCTAATGGCACATCCCAATGGGGTAATGGTGATCCTGAAACCGGAGCATCGAACCACGGAATGGCATCGCCAAGCAAATTACCCAGATAGCATCTGGACAAGTCAGGCCCGCCAAAAGCCAGATTGGAAATGTTTTTCAAGCTTGTACTCGAAGCATTGTCGAGGTGAGGTCGGCCCATTTTTCCAGCTTCAAATGCAACAACTGCACGATCGACATGCGAGGGGTCTGCGTCTTCGACCCATACCTTTTGTTGACCATCGGCAGTAACTTGAATAACGCGATTACTGACGATACTGGTGACCCAAAGCCCGCCTTCGATATCGAGAGCGAGCCCATCCGGAAACGTGCCATGGCCGAATGTCGCCAGTGTTGTGCGTCTACTCAGGCTTGCGTTGTCGTTCAATTCATATTGGGACAATCGTTGCGCAAACGTTTCGTTGACGAAAACCCGGCCGCGCTTCTCGTCGACGACACATTCATTGGCATAGCCCAGTCCCTCAGCGACGATATGTGCATCTGTGTCCCCGGGTTCGCAAACGGCGATAAACCCGGTACAGGCATCCGGTCGGTAATCTTTTGCTCGCGGTGATTTTCGGGTACTGATGGTTATCCAGAGCCGGCCCCGTCGATCCTTGACCAGAAAATTGCTTGGTGGCATTGGATCGCCCTGAACCGTCAGGACAATGGGTTCGACGTTGCCGTCTGTGTCGAGACGAAAGATGCCACCCCTTTCCTCGCCAAGATGGGCCAGCAAAAAATGTCCATTTTCTTCAAGCGCGATGCCATTTGGTTTCAGGCCCTGATCCAGCCAGGCGGATAGCGTTGGTGGGATATTACTCAGGATGTGACGCGTTTCCCCCTTGGCGTTGATGACGCTGACACCACCGGTGCCTGCCCAGCTGGGGACGCACAACAGGCCGCTACGGTGCGTCAAAGCGCACTCCGGGCGGGTCAATCCTGAGCCCACCCACCCCATGCGGGGAGGAATCAAGGAATTATCTGGCATCAGTCTGGCTTTTTCGCTGGCTCTGGTTGCGTCATACACGCCTGTCCCATAGTCTCAACCTATCGTCTCAAATTATTGTAACGTTCAGCCATGATTGGGACCGATTTGACTCGCTGGAGATTTATATGAACAAGCCCGCAGAAAATGTGGATATGCGCGAACTGATCGAGATGGATCGTGCCAATGTCTGGCATCATCTGACTCCGCATAAGCCGCTTGAGAGCAAGGATCCGCTCATCATTGTCAAAGGCGACGGTATGCGTATCTGGGACCAGAATGGCAAGGAACATCTGGATGCCGTGTCAGGTGCCGTGTGGACGGTCAATCTTGGGTATGGCCGCGAGAGCATTGCCAATGCGGTGCGTGATCAATTGGTTGAAATGTGTTACTTCGCCGGCTCTGCCGGGAACATTCCAGGTATCAAGTACGCTGAACAACTCATAGCCCGAATGCCAGGCATGAGCCGAGTTTATTACTCGAACTCGGGCTCCGAAGCGAATGAGAAAGGCTATAAGATCGTGCGCCAGATTGCAGCCATGCAAAACAATGGCAAGAAGCACAAGATTCTCTATCGTGACCGCGATTACCATGGTACGACCATTACGGCACTAAGTACCTGCGGTCAGAACGAGCGACGTGATCAGTACGGGCCGTTCACCCCAGGGTTTGTTGAGGTGCCTCATTGCTGCGAATATCGTAGCCAGTTTCCCGACGAATCCGAATACGGTGTCAAGATTGCGCGCGAGATCGAAAAAATCATTTTGAAAGAAGATCCCGACACCGTTGGGTCTATCGTACTTGAGCCGGTAACGGCTGGTGGCGGTGTGATAACGCCGCCGGAAGGTTATTGGGAAACCGTGCAAGAGATCTGCAAGAAATACGGAATACTGTTGCACATTGATGAAGTTGTTTGCGGTGTTGGACGTACTGGTAAATGGTTCGGTTATCAACACTACGACATCAAACCGGATATCGTCACGATGGCCAAAGGTGTTGCGAGTGGTTATGCCGCCATCGCCTGCACGGTTACGACTGAAGAAGTCTTCAACCAGTTCAAGAACAATGACGACCCTATGGCTTACTTTCGTGATATCAGTACGTTTGGTGGTTGCGCGGCGGGGCCGGCCGCTGCACTGGAAACGATGCGAATTATCGAAGATGAAAAACTTCTCGATAATGTGACGGAAATGGGCGAGTACCTGATGGAGAAACTTCGCGGCCTGCAGAACAAGTACAAGGTTATTGGTGATGTACGTGGCAAAGGACTTTTCTGTGGTCTTGAGTTGGTTAAAGATCGACAAACGAAAGAGCCAGCGGATGAGTCATTGCTTGCAGCAATTGCGGCTGATTGCATGGAAAATGGTGTTGTCATAGGCCGCACCAATCGTAGCCTGACGGGTTTGAACAATACGATTTGCCTGAGTCCTGCCTTGATCTGTACCGCTGAGGACCTCGACGAAGTGGTTGAAGCTATAGATAATGCACTCGGGCGTCTCGCTACTTGAGTTGTCGCCGCGTCACATAGAGCTCTGGCTCAAGTCTGTTTTAATGATAAAAAAAAGGCCCGTACAAATTTGTACGGGCCTTTTTTGTTTCGGTCTTTGTTGGAAGACCACTAGCTAACGTCAGTTGGCAAGTCCACTCAGTGTATCCATGATTGGGCCCAAGGCAGGGGACAACACAGATCCTACGCCCTCCTTGCCAAGTGTTGTGTCCGCCAACGGTTTAAGCCGTGCAAGACCATTCGCAACAACAGACTTCAAAGGGCCACGAGCAGATTCCGGTACTTTGTCAAAGTCACCGGCGGCTTCGGCCAAAGTTGCACCGGCTTGTTCAAGACGTGGAAGAACCTTGGCCGCGGATTCGGCATCACTCACACCAGCCAGAGCGCTGGAAGTGGTTCCGAATACATTACCGAACTTCCGGCTGATACCGCCGAGACTGAAGCTTCCTCGATCAATCTCTGTATCAGTAGCTGCATCACCAGCGGCGTCAGTAGCATCAGCGGCTGCATCGCTAGCTGCATCAGTGGCATCGGCCGCTGCATCAGTAGCGCCTTCAACTGCATCGGTAGCTTCGTCAGTGGCATCGGCCGCTGCATCAGTAGCGCCTTCAACTGCATCGGTAGCTTCGTCAGTGGCATCGGCCGCTGCATCAGTAGCACCTTCAGCTGCGT
>CAYULV010000083.1:0-1598 GCA_964445655.1 uncultured Granulosicoccaceae bacterium
AGCCCATCATTCAAGAAGCGAGAAAATGACATCTTTCTGTGCTTTCAAAAAGGTATTCGTGTTGGCGACGCGGTCCAACAACAAGGCGCCCTCAAGTCCTGCCACCATCGACTTCGCCAGAAGCGGCCTTGAAAGGCGCGAGTTGAGCTCTGCATCGTGCTGACTCAATTGTGAGGTCAACCAAGCTTCCATATTTACAAAGAAAGCAGCCAGCAGTTTTCGGTTATCTGCATTGAGCTGTTCAACTTCAGCGGCCAACATACCGCACAGGCAAACACGTTTCTTGATCGCCACATCTTCGAACAGCTTGATGAAGCTCGTCAGTTTCTTGCGTAGCTTCCAAGGCTTCTCGGAAATATTCTGAAGCTCAGCGGCAAACGACTCGCTGTAACGTTCGATCAGCACGCGAGCAAGATCGCCCTTCTCCGGAAAGTAGTAGTGAACGCTGGATGATTTGATCCCGACATCATCAGCCAAAGTACGAAACGACAGACTTTTGAACCCTTGAGTTTGAACCGTTTCGAGCGCAGCGCTCTCTAGCTGCGCACGTTTATCAACCATTGCTCAATTCCTCAGAACTTAACTGCTAGAAGAGATATCTGCCCATGGATCATTGTGAACCGGTGACAGCTGGAAATCTGGAGATCAATTCAAGAATGTCCCTTAATCATGAAATTCTATCTATCTACCATGTGATAGACTAGCAAAATACCTTAAGCGACGCTCATCATGGAACACAATTCAGACTTCACAGCGAGAACCTTGGTCCATGCCGAATCCCTTGATTGGATAGAATCTCCAATGAAAGGCGTACATCGCCGCCTCCTCGACCGCGTTGGCGACGAAGTCGCGCGTGCCACATCTCTGGTTAAATATGCGCCAGGGAGCCATTTCTCCCCACATGTGCACACCGGTGGCGAAGAATTCATCGTTCTGGAGGGTGTATTTCAGGACGAACATGGTGATTTTCCGGCCGGCTCCTACATCCGCAACCCACCCGAGTCGAGTCACACGCCAGGCTCAGAGCCTGGATGCGTCATTTTTGTCAAACTTTGGCAGTTCGACCTGGACGACAGAACACATGTTCGCGCCGATATGAACAAGATCGGGCGCATCAAGGATGCAACTCGTGGCGGTGTTAGCGTCAGCACCCTGTTTGAAGATCAACGGGAATCTGTTCGCCTGGAAAACTGGGATGCCAACAGTGAAATTGAAATAGACACCAGAGGGGGGCTTGAAGCATTTGTACTCGACGGCTCCTTTACAGAAGCTGACGACACGCTCGTCAAGCATTCGTGGTTGCGGATTCCTGACGGCAGCAAATTCACCGCAACAGCAGGCCCCAATGGTGCGAGCGTCTGGATCAAAACCGGCCACCTTCGTTACGTCAATGATGAGATTCAACGGATCACTGCACGCAATTCCTGACTTCATCGGAATTTATGCGGTAGTGCAATCAACCCGCTAAAACGCATCGCATCAAGTAACTTGCACCATCTGTAACTTGCGTCAACTAAAACTCAGGCGGTGAATTCAAACGGCCACTGACGCAAAACGTTTTCAGAACGTTCAGGGCCCGTTGACACAATATGAATCGG
>CAYULV010000083.1:1698-3499 GCA_964445655.1 uncultured Granulosicoccaceae bacterium
GCAGCTTTCTCACGCGCCTGATCCAATGCTATGTGATACGGCAATATCAAGGGGCAGGCGCCGCTGATCGCCAACCGTTCTTCAACTGGCACACCCCGGGCTTTCAACATGTCTATTTCGGTAAACAAGGCCTCCGGTGACACGACGACACCATTGCCAATCACGCAGGTCACACCGTCACGCAGAACACCACTGGGTATCAAGTGCAAAACGGTTTTTTCATCACCGATGACCAACGTATGGCCAGCGTTGTGACCACCCTGAAATCTGATGACCATTGACGCTTGTTCAGTCAACAAGTCTACAATCTTGCCTTTTCCCTCATCACCCCACTGGGTTCCGAGCACGAGCACACTGTCAGCCATAGTTATAAGGCCTTGAATAGTTGTCTTAAAGGGGAGTAATCGGCTGAACAGTCCAGCGATCGTTGAGTTTTACCAATGTTTGATTGCAAGCACTTTGCTGAGCCGATTCGCCAGAACCGGGAAGCGCAACCACGACACGTTCGCCAGCATCACGTAGCGATTTGATGGTCGACCATGCATCAGTCGCGGCACTCGCTTCTACAAAGATGCCAGTCATCACTGCGGTATCGTTAGATGCTGCACCTGACTCCGCAAGACGAACCAAGTCTCCACTAAACCCAGTAGCGGGTCGCGAGCGTCCAAACGCCTCGCCAATGTCGTCATAGCGCCCGCCACGCGCCAGTTCTTTACCAGCCATGTCATACAAACCAAACAACATTCCGGTGTGATAACGATATCCACGAAGTTCAGACAAATCGACGTGAATATTGACTTCCGGGTGTGTTTGTTGAATTGCAGCGATAACCTTGTCGAGTCTGCTTAGTGCAGAGCTGACACCACTTGTCAGTTCAAGTTCAGTCCTCGCCTTTTCAATCACTGCTGCATCGCCACGCAAGGTTGGCAGCTTCGCCAGACACCGTGTAGCCGGATTGTTATCAATTGGCGCCAGCAACGCCTCGAGCTCTGGAACAGAGCCTGTTTGCAAAGCAGCGAAAATATTATCGACAATGGCAGGCGCCAGATTTGAAGCATCGGCCAATGCTGAAAAGACACCAACATGTCCAAGATCGAGGAGCAAATCCTGTGGCTTGATGTCGGCAAGCAAGATCGTATCGAGCATCAGGCGAATGATTTCAATATCGCTGGCTTCACCGGCATGGCCGAACAGTTCGGCACCAAATTGAAACGGGGTACGGCAGCCGCCAGCACCATCGCTACGTGCCTTTACAACAGAACCCGTATAGAACAGCCGATTGGGCAGCTCGCAGCGCATGGCATGGGCATCAATGCGCGCGACCTGTGGCGTCATATCTGCCCGGATGCCAAGTGTGCGGCCATTATTCTGGTCCACGAGCTTGAAGGTCTGCAAGTCCAAGGTCTCACCCGTGCCCGTCAACAAGCTATCGATATATTCGATCAGTGGAGGCATGACGAAGTCGAACCCCCATGCCTGGCAGCGGTCGATAATCCGTCTACGCAGCTGCTCCACCCGCGCGGTGGCGGCAGGCAGGAGCTCATTGACCCCGTCTGGCAATTGCCAGCGGTCGGTGCCGAAATCGTTCACGGTGATGTTTTACGGGTTGCTAGCGAATGAAGCCAAGAAGGACAACACCGACAATCATACTTGACAAGCCGACGAGACGCATCTGCGACTCGTCAACTTCCAGCATTCGTCGGATCATGGTCTTGTAACCCCCAGGGCTGAGGAATGGCATGATGCCCTCAAACACCAGTACCAGACACAACCCTGTCAGGATATCTTGCAGCAATTATTT
>CAYULV010000083.1:3599-14716 GCA_964445655.1 uncultured Granulosicoccaceae bacterium
AAGACTTCAATACCCAGTTCTCGGGCTTGACCATCAACCGCGACGAGAATCTCTTCTCGCAAGGTTGAACGTGCCGAGGAAACTACCTCTCGCACTGTACGCTTACCAAAGGCATCTTTGACACCTTCACGAATGAACTGGGTCAATCGGCTGCTGGCACGACTTTCCAGACCGCCAAGACGTATGTAGAAATCCTCAGGATCAGCAACCCGCCATTTGATGAAGGAATTGACGATTACGTTCTTTTTCTCGCTTGTGAGAACTCGCTCCGGTTTGACATCAAGGGTCAGTAACCGCTTGTCGAACTTGATGACTCGGTGAACCAAAGGCAGTTTGAAATGCAGGCCCGGATCAAATTCCGATTCAGTTATTTTACCAAGGCGAAGCTTGATCGCTTTTTGACTTTCATTAACGGTAAAGAACATCGAGCTGAGCAGTAACAAGGCCAGCGCTGCAATGACTAACGTCAAAGGATTGTTCAGGCGGTTCATCGCAATGCCCCTCTGTCGCGCGAACGCCCGTTTCCACGAGTGTTGTTGATAACGTCGTTGGACAACTCCTCGAATCGTGTTCGATCCAAGGGCTGAATGGATCCACCAGCCGGTGAATTTTGGTTGGTGGAAGTGTTACCAGACTTCTGCTCCATCAATTTGTCGATCGGCAGATACATCAGGCTATTGCCACTGTCGTTGTCCACAAGCACCTTGCTGGTATTGCTCAGAACCTCTTCCATGGATTCGATATATAGACGATCACGCGTCACCTCAGGTGCTTTCTCGAACTCCCCAAGCAAAGACAAAAAGCGGCGCGACTCACCCGTTGCAGCCTGAACTACGCGAGTCTTGTACGCTTCTGATTCTTCCAGATAACGCTGCGCATCACCACGCGCACGCGGCAAGATTTCCCGCATGTACGCTTCGGCCTCGTTAATGAACCGTTCCTTGTCCTCTCGTGCCTTGATCGCATCGGAGAATGCTGCCTGTACTTCTTCCGGTGGCTGCGCCCGCTCAAGATTGACAGATGTTATCGAGATACCCGCTTCGTACTGATCCAGTACCGTTTGCAAGTCGTCCTTGGTTGCACTCCAGATAGCATTACTACCGGTGGTCAGCACGGAATCCAGAAGCGTCGATCCGATAACTTCACGCAAGGCAGCTTCAACAACCGACTCAAGCGTCTCATCAGGCCCACGAACCCTGAACAGAAAATGCTCGGCACTCTTGATGTTGTACTGAACCGCCAGATCGATATCGACCATGTTCTCGTCTTGAGTCAGGATCAGTTGATCGGTCAGGCGAGTGGTACGGATCTGCTCCACATCGACCTTCTCCACCTCCTGAACTGGCCAGGGAATGCGCCAATGAGGTCCGGGAGTTGTTGTCTTTACGTGTTTGCCAAATTGCGTGACAACGCCAGCCTGGGCGGGCTGAATCAGGTAGATACCTGACAGCACCCACAAACCGGCAAGCACCGCTGCAATCAGTCCGATCCCCTTTCCGGACAGGCTTCCGCCTGGCAGATTCGGACCGCGACTAGCGCCACCGCCATTTCCGCCGCCCTGCTTGCCGCCACTGAGATCTGTAAACCACTTCTTGATGTTTTTGAAGACGTCATCGAGATCCGGTGGGCCGCCGCCAGAATTCTTGCGATTGCCCCAAGGATCGTTATCGTTACCGCCTGGCTCGTTCCAAGCCATATTATGTATATGCTCCAAAAGTTACCGGCAAGCCGCCGGCCAACACGTTATTGTATTAAGCCCGAGAAGAGGCCGCAAGCGCCCCGACCACGGGAGTCAGTTTGTTGATACGGTGTTCACGAGCCAATCGTTCATAATCCGTCTTGTCCATGGCCAATCTAATGTCAACTGAACCATCTTCAAGCTGATGTTCCTCGATTATCGCATTCGCAGCGAATAACTGAGCCCGAAGTTTCCCCTGCGCCGGTGTTACTCGCAGCCAACCCTCCGTCCACCCACCGGAGACCCTAATGGCAATCGCCTCCAGAAGTCCGTCCAAACCGTCATTTTTCAGTGCCGACACCCAAGCCGAGGCCGGTTCACCATTTTCAGACAATTCGATTTTCGGCGCATGTCCTGAACGATCGATCTTGTTAAAAACCAGAAACTGCGGCACTTCCGCGGCACCAATCCCAGACAGTACCCTATTGACGTCCGCCACGCGCTGATCTCTTTCATCATCGCTGTCGTCTATGACATGCAAAATCAGGTCAGATTCCAATGTTTCGGTCAATGTCGAGCGAAATGCATCGACGAGTTCATGCGGCAGATCACGGATGAATCCGACTGTATCGGCAAGGACTGTCGCCGTGCCACCGGGCAAATCGAGACGTCTGAGCGTCGGATCCAGCGTCGCAAACAGTTGATCAGCCGCATAGACCTTTTCGTCCGTCAGTCGGTTGAACAGGGTTGACTTGCCCGCATTGGTATAGCCGACCAAGGCGACAGTCGCAATGCCCGACTTGCCTCGCTTGTTGCGCCCCTGCTCTCTTTGCTGGCGAACCTTGGCCAATCTTTTTTTCAGCACCCGCACACGCTCGTTAAGCAGGCGTCTATCCGTCTCGAGCTGGGTTTCCCCTGGGCCCCGCAAGCCGATCCCGCCTTTTTGCCGCTCAAGGTGCGTCCAGCCGCGAACCAGTCGCGTCGACAAATGAACCAGTTGTGCCAGCTCAACCTGCAACTTGCCTTCAAAGGTGCGCGCACGTTGCGCAAAAATATCGAGGATCAGGCTATTGCGATCCAGCACCCGAACCTTGAGCTCTGATTCGAGATTTCGCTCCTGACTTGGTGACAAGGTTTGCCCGAACAATACGACATCCGCTTCATGTTCTTTCAGAAGCAGAGCGATTTCTTCAATTTTGCCCTTTCCAATGAAATGGCGAGCAATTGGCCGCTGCTGGCGGCCAACCACTGTGTGGAGCACCTCGAGACCAGCAGAGGTTGCCAGTTCATGGAATTCGGCACGCTCAGCATCGAGATCCGACACATTAGTCGAGACTGACGCCTGGCCGTTCGCATTTCGGGGCCGTTGGCGAATATCGATATGAACGAGGAGCGCTTTGTCTCCGGTGTCAGGACGCTCGAACAAATTTATTCAGTAACTTCGTCTTCTTCACCAGGAAACGCTATCTTGACAGGTCGGCTTGGAACGACAGTAGAAATAGCGTGCTTGTACACCATCTGGTTGACAGTGTTCTTGAGCAACACCACGAACTGATCAAATGATTCAATCTGCCCTTGAAGCTTGATACCGTTGACCAGATATATGGACACAGGTATACGCTCTTTACGCAGAGTGTTCAGGAAAGGCTCCTGAAGTGACTGCCCTTTCGCCATTTTTTTATGTCCTTCTTAATTATTTGAACGAACAGCCTGCGAATTGTCACCGTAAGGACAGCCCGTGTCAATGAAATGTGGGGTTCACCGCGAAATTATGCAGGCTATTAAGGTTTGGTTCAGGCATCGACTCGTATTCTACGCCTCTGATACACAAAACAAGTACAGGCTAAAGGGAATGTCTCATGTATAAAAACGCCATTTCGTTGGCTTTTTTCGGTATCGCCAGCGTCACTGCCCTGCCAGTGGACGCGCTCGAAATCAGCTTCAGCGATCTAGACAACAAACACCGTGTGACTGAACGGACAACGGGCAGCGCTGAGGACTTAGCCGCCAGCGCAGCACTTGCACTACAAGCCACCCCATTTCGCCATCGGCCTGATCTTGTGTTCAATGAAACCTGGGTTGCCGAAATCGGCACACTGCTAACGCGCGATCTTGATAACGATGGTTACTTTACCGGCTTCAGCCTGAGCGTCGATGTCGATACGTTTTTCACAGACCAGGACGTGTACCTTGCCCTCTATACAAGAGATAGCAGCGGCACGGAATCTCCACTTCATCGAACTCGTGATTTTTCGATATATGGTGATGCCCTGTCCGACGAATACGAAATCGATATCGATCTCGTTACCAGCTATCCGGCCGACACCTACGATTTGATTATCGATGTCCACAACGCCAGAGATGATCGCATCCTGGATTCAGTCGACAACCGGCAATTCTCCAATCTGCGCCGTTTACCACTCGAATCCGAAGATCTGGACGTAGCGCCTCGCCCGCCGATCACTCAGCCGGATACCCCGAGCAACGATGACGGACTAGTACCCGCCGGCAGTATCCGCGTTGCAGAACACGCAGGGAGTGCAAGTGGATGGTGGCTTGCAGGATTATTCCTATTGGCCGCCCGCACTCGCTGTGGTGGCCGTCGCCCGAGAGTTTAAAACCCCGACGACCAGAGCACCTTCGGAGTCCTTATAATGCTGACGGGAGTCCGGCCATCACTGGCCGGGTCTGTTGCATCAAGGGACACCAATGAGCGCATATCAGTCTGAACACCAGCAATCACTTGACGATCCGAGCCGCTATTGGCTCGACCTGGCAGACAAGGTCAGTTGGTATAAGAAGCCTCGCAGCGGTGTCGATACCAGCAACAGTCCATTCAACACCTGGTTCGCCGATGGTGAAATCAATGCATGCTTCAATGCGCTCGATGTCCATGTCGCTGACGGCCGTGGCGATCAACTGGCCCTGATTCACGATAGCCCGATCACGGGCACACAACGTAAATTAACGTATTCCCAGTTACTGGATCTGGTCAAGACATTTGCCGGTGCACTTAAAGCTGAAGGTGTTGGCAAGGGAGATCGAGTACTCATCTATATGCCCATGGTGCCAGAGGCCGTAGTTGCAGTACTGGCAACAGCGCGCCTGGGCGCTGTACATTCAGTTGTTTTTGGTGGCTTCGCCGCAAAAGAGCTCGCTATACGCATTGATGACTGCGAACCAAAAATTATCGTCACGGCTTCATGTGGCATTGAGCCTGGTCGAGTCATCGAATACAAACCCTTACTTGATGAAGCGATAACCCTGGCATCACATAAAGTGCCACGTTGCATCTTGCTGCAAAGAGAACAATGCACGGCCACCTTGACCAATGGTCGTGACATAGACTGGCAGCAGAGTATATCGGCCGCAACACCGGCCGACTGTGTCGCGGTCAAGAGTACCGACCCCTTATATATCCTTTATACATCTGGTACGACTGGCTCACCTAAAGGTGTTGTTCGAGATACCGGTGGTTCGGTCGTGGCATTGAAATGGACCATGTCGGCTATCTATGACACGAACCCAGGTGATGTGTACTGGGCGGCCTCTGATATCGGTTGGGTGGTCGGCCACTCGTACATCATTTACGCGCCGCTGTTTCAAGGTTGTACCACCGTTATGTACGAAGGCAAACCGGTCGGCACTCCCGATGCCGGTGCATTCTGGCGCGTCATCAGCGAACACAAGGTCAAGGTTTTATTTACGGCCCCTACCGCATTTCGTGCTATCAAGAAAGACGACCCCACGGGTGCACTACTCGAACAATATGACCTTTCCTGTTTCGAAGCCTTGTACCTTGCCGGAGAACGATGCGACCCGGATACCTTGGAGTGGGCGCAGCAGAAGCTTGGTGTTCCGGTTATTGATCCTTGGTGGCAGACCGAAACCGGTTCATCGATTGCAGCGAACTGTCGCGGCATTGAAGCACTGCCGGTCATTCCCGGTTCGCCCTCGGTCGCTGTACCCGGTCATGACGTAAGGGTGCTCGACACCGAGGGCAAGCCTGTTGCCGCCGGCGATATCGGCGCTATCGTCATTCGCCTGCCCTTGCCACCCGGGACCTTTATCGATTTGTGGAATGCCAGTGAACGTTTCCAGTCAGCCTACTTCGAACGATATCCGGGCTTTTACGAAACCGGTGATGCCGGATTCATCGACGACAAGGGCTATATATTCGTCATGTCCAGAACTGACGACGTTATCAACGTCGCCGGGCATCGCTTGTCGACCGGTGCCATGGAAGAAGTATTGGCAGCTCATCCTGATGTGGCCGAATGCGCCGTCATGGGTGTTCACGATGATCTCAAGGGGCAATTACCCGTTGGCTTGGTCATCCTGAATGCCGGATGCGATAAAAGTCAGGATGCTATCTGCACCGAACTGATTGCCAAGGTCAGACAGGATATCGGCCCGGTGGCCGCTTTCAAATCAGTTGCAGTCGTCGAGCGATTGCCAAAGACACGTTCGGGCAAGATACTTCGCGGTACGCTTCGATCGATAGCAGATAACAAGGAGTGGAATATGCCCGCGACCATAGAGGACCCTACTGTGCTTGATGAAATAACCACAAGCCTTGAAGCACTCGGATACGGTCGGTCACGCTCATGACTGATGTTGATACTCGGCTCGCTGACATGCGTAGCGCAGCATTGGCAGGCGGCGGCGAACGTCGTGTTGAAGCTCAGCACGCCAAAGGCAAATTGACTGCCCGCGAGAGACTTGCAGTCCTGTTCGATCCACACAGTTTTCGTGAATGGGACATGTTTGTCGAACATGATTGCCATGACTTCGGAATGGAAAACAATCGCGTCCCCGGCGATGGCGTAGTCATCGGTTACGGTCAGATCAATGGCCGACTGGTATTTGCCTTCAGCCAGGATTTCACGGTGCTCGGCGGCTCTCTGTCTGCAGCTCACGCACGCAAAATCTGCAAACTGATGGACCACGCCATGAAAGTCCAGGCACCTGTCATCGGCATCAATGATTCAGGAGGCGCACGTATTCAGGAAGGCGTCGCCTCTTTGGGTGGTTACGCTGACGTATTTCAAAAAAATGTACTTGCCTCAGGCGTCGTACCGCAGATCTCTCTGGTCATGGGCCCTTGCGCTGGTGGTGCGGTGTATTCCCCGGCCATGACCGATTTCATTTTTATGGTGCGTGACTCTTCCTATATGTTCGTAACCGGGCCTGAGGTCGTCAAGACCGTAACTCATGAGGAAGTGACACAAGAAGAAATTGGGGGCGCCGGTACACATACCAGCAAGAGTAGTCTTGCTGATGCCGCTTTTGAAAATGATATTGATGCACTGCTTGAAGTGCGACGCTTCATGCATTTTCTGCCATCGAACAATCGCGAAGCGGCACCACTGCGCTCAACCATGGATCCGCCAGGACGCGAGATTCCCGCACTCAACACCCTCGTACCTGAAAACCCCAACCTACCCTATGACATTCGCGAACTGGTGACACAGGTGTGCGATGAACAGGATTTTTTCGAAATACAGGAAGAGTTCGCCGCAAACATTGTCGTAGGCTTTGGCCGACTCAATGGCGAGACTGTAGGCTTCGTCGCCAATCAGCCAATGGTGTTGGCCGGATGCCTGGATATCAATGCCAGTCGCAAAGGAGCGCGTTTTGTGCGTTTTTGCGATGCCTTTTCAATTCCGATCGTCACCTTCGTTGATGTACCCGGCTTTCTGCCCGGCACAGCGCAGGAGTATGGCGGCATCATAAAACACGGAGCAAAATTACTCTTTGCCTATGGCGAAGCCACCGTACCGAAGATCACGATCATTACTCGCAAGGCCTACGGCGGCGCCTATGACGTTATGGCATCCAAACATCTGCGCGGGGATATCAACTACGCCTACCCAACGGCCGAAATTGCAGTCATGGGACCAAAAGGTGCCGTTGAAATCATATTCCGCGCCGACAAAAACGACCCGGAAAAGATCGAAGCCAGAACTGAAGAGTATCGCGAAAAGTTTGCCAACCCGTTCGTTGCGAGCAAGCTTGGCTTTATTGACGATGTTATCCGGCCACAAAGTACACGCATGCATTTGTGCCGTGATCTTGAAATGCTCCGCGGCAAAGAGCTCAAGAATCCCTGGAAAAAACACGACAACATTCCGCTTTAGACGATGACTCGGTCAGATAAACATATGCCCATCAAAAAAATACTCATCGCCAATCGGGGTGAAATTGCCTGCCGTGTCATTCGCACCGCTCGCCGACTCGGCATTGCAACGGTTGCGGTGTACTCTGATGCTGATAAACATGCCCTGCATGTTCGTCAGGCAGATGAGGCAGTAAACATCGGTGGCAACACCTCCGCCGAGAGTTATCTCTCGATAGAGAATATTCTCAAAGCCATCAAAGAGACCAACGCCGATGCGGTACACCCGGGCTTCGGTTTCTTGTCAGAGAACTCTACCTTTGCAAAAGCGCTGGAAAAAGCTGGGGTGATCTTTATCGGGCCAGGTGTTCATGCCATAGAAGTCATGGGCGACAAGATCGAATCCAAGAAGCTCGCTAATGATGCTGGCGTCAACACAGTTCCCGGGCACCCGGATGCAGTGGCCGATGCGGATGAAGCCTATGAAATCGCGCAAAAGATCGGTTGCCCCGTCATGCTAAAAGCGTCGGCGGGGGGTGGCGGAAAAGGTATGCGCGTTGCGGCAAGTCTTGAAGAGGTGCGTGAAGGATTCATTGCTGCCCAAAATGAAGCGCGCAATGCCTTTGGTGATGACCGCGTGTTTGTTGAGAAATTCATCGAACAACCTCGACACATCGAAATACAACTGATTGCCGATGCGCACGGCAATACTGTCTATCTCGGCGAACGAGAGTGTTCGATTCAACGTCGCCACCAGAAGGTGATTGAAGAGGCCCCCTCTTCTTTTATAAGCCCGGCAACGCGAGAAGCGATGGGTAAGCAAGCCGTGGCACTAGCCAAGGCCGTGCAATACCAGTCGGCTGGCACCGTCGAGTTTATTGTCGATGCGCAAGAGCAGTTTTATTTTCTTGAAATGAACACCCGGCTTCAAGTCGAACATCCGGTAACCGAATGCATTACCGGTGTCGATCTGGTCGCACTGATGATCGATGTGGCAGCAGGGAATAAACTTCCTTTGCAACAGTCAGATGTAAAGCTCAACGGCTGGTCATTTGAAGCACGTGTCTACGCAGAAGATCCGGATCGTGGCTTCTTGCCGTCAACAGGTCGTGTCAGCCATTATCAGGCACCCACAACCGACAACACCGAATCCGACAACAAAGCCAGTGGCGGCACTAGCGACAACGGTGCCTACACGCGAGTGGATACCGGCATCGATGCCGGTGGCGAAATCTCCATGTTCTATGACCCGATGATCGCCAAACTAATCACATGGGCGCCTAGTCGTGAAGAAGCTATCGCGCAAATGCAAGAGGCACTTGAGAGTTATCAGATAACTGGAGTCAAACATAATTTATCCTTCCTGTCGGCCTTGTTCGCCCATGAAGCCTTGCATCGTGGTGACCTGACAACCCGTTTTATCGAGGATCACTTTCCGGATGGTTTCAACAGCCAGACGCATGGATCACCTGACAATGATGTACTACCGATAATCGTCGCCTGGCTCGAATGGCAAACTCGACTACGCGATCAAATGACGACATCAACGCCAACATTGCAAAGCTCTTCGGTCATGGTCGGCACCGAAAGCTCAGACGAGGAAACGCTTGTCGTGTTTTCCGGAGATCCGGTTGATAGCGATACATCCGTTGATGTCTCGATTGAGAAGCTTGCGTCCATCGACAGCCATTGGGCGCCGGGTGACTGGTTGTTTGAAGGCACTATTGACGATGTGGCCATGACCGTGCGAGTTGAACGTAACGGTCATGCCTGGCGCTTGTATCATGCCGGTGCAGCTCGTGACTACCTGGTGGTTGATCCACACGTGGCCGGGCTGATGAGCTTGATGCCAATCAAAGAAGCGCAGGACCTTTCGCGCTTTTTGTTGTCACCCATGCCGGGCCTGCTCGTCAAAGTCATGGTCGCTGAAGGAGATGAGGTAAGCATAGGGCAAGACCTCGCCATAATCGAAGCTATGAAGATGGAAAACACCTTGACCAGCGACGTCAATGGCAAGGTTTCCAAAGTTGTTGCAGACGCCGGAGAGAGTCTTGCGGTGGACGCAGTCATCATGGAATTCGAATAACAATGCATGGCATGCAACGATCATGATCGGACGACTGAATCACATAGCGCTGGTTGTAGAGGATCTTGACGTCGCCGAGCGCACCTGGAAAGACACACTCGGCGCTACAGTGTCGGCGCGTCAGGCATTACCTGAACATGGAGTGACGGTCGTTTTCATTGATCTACCCAATACCCGAATCGAATTGCTTGAGCCTTTGGGCGACGGTTCACCCGTCAGCCGATTTCTCGAACAACACAAAGGTGGCGGCATGCATCATCTGTGTCTGGAGGTAGATGATATTGTCGCCGCACGTGATGAGCTGATCAACAAAGGCGCCCGCGTTCTCGGTGATGGAGAAGCAAAGATCGGCGCCCACGGCAACCCGGTGCTGTTTCTGCATCCCAAGGATATGCATGGGACGCTGATCGAACTTGAGGAAGTGTCGAGCCCTTAAGATCAGGAAGCAACCGGTTTCTGCAAAGACTCGACGAGCTCGTCCGATAAATTCAGCGCACCCGCGAGTTCTCTCAGATACGCCTTCTCTGTGTCGCCCTCACCATCGATAACCATGGTTGACGCCACATACATTTCAGCCGCAGCTTCCGGCGAATCGGCCAGTGCCGCAATGCGGCTTACATCATGCGGAGCAGACATTTCCTCTAACAAGAACTCGGCAACATCTTTTTCAAGATTCATCGCATTGATGCGATCCTTGATGCGGGCTTGCTCCTCGGCATCGATGTGGCCATCTGCTCTGGCTGCAGAAATCATCGCTTTGATTACATGTTCACTGCGAGCGGACGCGAGACTTGACGGCAATTGCGCAATGGGATCACCGAGATCCTGAGGTGCTGCCCCACCTGACTTGGCCTGCCAATCTTTCAGCGCCTTGTAAGCATAACCACCAATCGCTGCAGTTCCGCCGATCTTGAGCGCTGTCGTCGTCAAACGCCGGCCACTCTTGCTTCCGAGCAACAAGGCCAGCGCACCAGCCGCCGCTGCACCAGCGCCCAGTCCCTTGAGCATTGCATCACGCTTCTCACCTTCAGGCGGCAGCAGCTGCTTGTCTTCGGCCATCTCAATGCCGGCCCTGGTCGCCGCCTGCGATTTATCCAGTAAGGAGTCAAGAATAGTCTTCGGGTCCATTGGTCTTTATCCGATAAAGGCTTACAAAAAACTGCAAGCTGTCGTGGGAATAGTACCGGACGCTTGTTTGTCGACCCGGTTCGAGGTATATCCTAGGAGTAGATATG
>CAYULV010000084.1:0-14460 GCA_964445655.1 uncultured Granulosicoccaceae bacterium
GCCAATGACAACTGCTGCGGAACACGTGGGACGCCGCAGTTGTCATTGGCTGGAAAGCCTCAGGATCTACAACTTTATGACTTGAGAGTCATGGATCAAGTGTCCGGTTTTCTCGACAAGGTAACGTCCTACAGCGAATCACTGAACATACCAGCGCAAGCAGCGTTAGCCGAGTTTGGTCCGGGCCAGTTTGAAATCAATCTTGAGCATCGCAGCAACCCCTTACAAGCAGCTGACGACGCCATCATATTCAAACAGCTTGTCGATCGCGCTGCTCGTGACAGTGGGCTGTATGCGAGTTTCATGGCCAAACCCTATGCCGAGCACGGTGGTTCTGGACAACATGTACATGTCAGTGTTATCGATGAAAACGGCAATAATATATTTGATCAGGAAGACCAACCCACTCGACTGTTACAGGCTGTATCCGGTTGCCTGGAGCATATGGAAGATTGTTTGCTAATGTTTGCGCCACATGGCAATTCCTATCGACGACTATTACCCGAAAGCTTTGCGCCAAATCGTCTCGACTGGGGATACGACCATCGAGGTGTCGCTGTAAGACTGCCAGAGACTCAAGGCAGGAATGCACGACTTGAGCATCGAGTCGCTGGTGCTGACGCGAACCCTTATCTCGCGTTGGCCAGTATTCTTGGCTGTGTGCGCCACGGTCTGCAGGATGCAAAGCAACCGGCATCAAAGCCCTTGATGCCCGGTGATGTACCAGCGGCAACTCGTTTGACACATGACTGGTTGACCGCGATTGAGGCTGCTCGTCATTCAAGCCTTCTTGTGGAACTCCTGGGTTCACGCTTTATTGAAAAATTCACCGCCATCAAGGAACAAGAGGCAATCTGGTTCAACGGTCAAGTCAATGCCGTGGACTGGAACACTTATCTGACCCGGGTCTGAGCATGTCAGACGAACGCATCGACAACTACTACACCGCGACCCTTAACGACAGAAGACAATACGCACCGCTTGAAGGCGACGAACAAGCGGACATCGCCATTATTGGTGGCGGTCTGACGGGTGTCGCTACCGCTCTCGAACTGGCGGAACGCGGGAAGTCGGTCATCCTTCTTGAATCCAATCGGCTCGGCTGGGGTGCATCAGGACGAAACGGTGGACAGGTTACCGGCAGCCTCTCTGGTGATCAGGCCATGTTCCGCCAACTTCAGCGGCAAGAGGGTTCTGACGCGGTAAATTTTATTCGCCACTTGCGTTGGCATGGGCATGACATCATCAAGCAACGTGTAGCCAAATATGCCATTGAGTGTGATCTCAAATACGGTCATTTGTATACCGCATGGTCAAAACAAGATGTACCGAACTTGAAACATATTCTTGATGATGCTTGTGATTCTGGGCTGGAAAACGAAGTACGCTGGCTTGACAGGGATGAGGTACATGAGCGGCTAGCGACACCCTTGTACCACGGTGGCATTCTGAACAATCGCAACATGCACCTGCACTCGTTGAACCTCTGTGTTGGTGAAGCGCGAGCAGCAGCTGGTCTGGGCGTACGTATTCATGAACATACTACTGTCACTGACATACAGCCAGGGAATCAAGTACGAGTAAAAACATCATCCGGTACCGTTAACGCAGGCGCAGTTGTTCTCGCAGGCAACGCTTATCATCGACTGATGCCGAAACAACTCGGCGGCAAGTTGTTTCCAGCCGTACTCGGCAACATGACTACCGCCCCACTCGGCGATGCACTCGCAGCAAGAATAAACCGGGATGATCTGGCCGTCTACGATAGCCGCATGATCCTCGACTACTATCGGTTAACAGCCGACAAACGACTCATGTTTGGCGGCGGTACCAACTATTCCAATCGATCTATCAAAGATGTAGCTGGCGCGCTTGAACCGGCTCTGCATAGAACCTTTCCGGAACTGAAGGAAGTGCCTATCGACTATGCATGGACAGGCACCGCTGGCATCGTCATCAATCGTATCCCCATGATTGGTAAAGCCGCCACCAACGTTTACTACGCCCAGGGGTATTCCGGTCACGGTATCGCTACATCACATATTGTTGCGCAGATCATGGCTGACGCGCTGAACGGCACAATGGATCGCTTTGATACGTTTGAATCGTTCGAGCATATACGTCTGCCCGTTGGCAAAACGATGGGCAATGGTCTATTAGCGCTCGGAATGCTTTGGTACCGTCTCAAGGAAAAGCTGAACTAGATAACAACTTGCATTGTGCTGAAATCTCGATCAGTCCCGGAAAAAAACAGCGTCATTTCTCAGTAAACAAAATCGCCAAAGCTTCACTTCCCTAGCATGGGAATGTTGCAATACAATTGGGGACATGAATACCTATATCGAGGCGGAGTGGTCCGGCATTGAGCGCAGAGAAAGCGCCGAGCGTCGCACCTACTCACTACAAACTCTTCGTCAATGTATATCGGCGCCACGGCGAACAAAGGGGCGACGTACTACGGACCGACGTTATCCAATCGTTGATCACTTCGATTCCGGCATACTGTTACTGGCTATCTTGCTGATGGGCCTGTCTATCGCCGACTCCATATTCACCCTTACACTGATAAGCCGAGGCGGCAGCGAGCTAAACCCGATCATGAACTGGTTCCTTGGTCACAGTGTGTGGGCGTTCATTATCGTCAAGATGATTCTGACCGGTATTCCTGCAGTATTACTTGTCGCGACTGGCAATGTATTGCTGTACAAGCGTTGGCGAGCGCGGTCAATTCTCGGGGCCATGGTGGGGCTGTATGCCGGCCTGATCGTCTACGAACTGTCATTGCTATCCCTCGGGTAGTTTTCTCCTCACCCGTTAATCCCGTAGTTTGGCCACCTAAAACCCCCTTCTAAGCATCAAATAAAGCTGCTTCAGGGCGCTTTTGTTTTAGATTTCATGGCTTTACCGGGGTCCGACCCCAAGAGGCCAGCGGCGCGGCGGCGTTCGTCGCGGGGGGGTAAGGAGAAGGTATCGCGATAGCATTTGGAGAAATGCGGTGCGGAGATAAAACCGCAGGCAAGGGCGATATCAACGATGGGCATACTCGTTTGCAGCAGGAGCTGACGGGCACGTTCCAATCTGAGCTCCAGGTAATACCGTGTTGGTACACAGTGCAGGTAACGCTGGAAGAGCCGCTCCAACTGACGGCGCGACAGGCCAACATGATGAGACAACTCATCGAGTGTCATCGGCTCTTCGATATTGGCTTCCATCAAGGATACGGCTTCAGCCAACTTGGGCTGACTTGAACCGATGCGCTGCGTCAACGGGACACGTTGGCGATCGTTCTGATCGCGTATGCGTTCACACATGAACTGTTCTGATATGCGGGTAGCAAGGTCGCTACCGTGCCGATTACGGATTTCACAAAGCATCATATCGAGCGGCGCCGTACCACCGGCACAGGTGTAGCGCTTATTGTCAATCTCGAACAATTCAGGTGATATCACCAATTGTGGAAACTCTTCTCGAGCCGCCGCAAGATTTTCCCAATGGATTGTACTGCGCGACTCGTTGAGAAGCTCCGCACGGGCCAACAGGTAGGTTCCCGTACAGATGCCGCCAAGCACACTACCCTGTTTGTCGAGCTGTCGTAACCATTGCATGCCGGGCTCATCGTGAACCTGATGAACATTGTTCCCGGCACAGACAAATACTGCATCGTAACGCTCACGCGAATCCGTGCCGTGCTGAACCGCGAAGGGCAGACTGTTACTGGCCGTGACAGGCTCACCATCGGAGGAAATCAGTACCCATTGATAAAGCTCCTTGCCAGTCACCTGATTGGCCATTCGTAACGGCTCAATGGCGCTTGAAAACGCCATCATCGAGAAATGCGGCACCAGATAGAAACCGATACGCGTTGTCGCTTCACCCGATCCGATCACGATGGGACTTGCCGATTTGACTTGCGCATGGTTGGAGTTAGGCCATTAGTAGTTGGCGTCGGGAAATGACGCTTTACGCTCTTTTATATAATTAAGTAGTGCTTCGTCAATAGCGGGATCAATTGGCGGAGCCTGATAATCGGCCAAAGCCGCCTTCCATTTGATGTTAGCGCGCTTTGCCGCATCCATCGAACCATCATCCTGCCACTGCTCAAAACTGTTGTTATCAGCGATTTCCGAACGCCAGAAGGCACTCTGGAAGTTCTCCTGAGTATGCGTGCAACCCAGAAAATGGTTGCCAGGCCCCACCTCGCGCAAGGCGTCAAGCGCCTGACCGTTATCGCTCATATCGACGCCTTTGAGAAATACCGGCAGCATGCTCGCCTGATCCGCATCGAGTATGAACTTCTCATAGCCCATGACGAGCCCTCCCTCAAGCCAACCCGCCGTATGCAGCATGAAATTGACTCCTGCAAGCCCTGCTGCCTGCAAGGTCGTCGCCGATTCGTAAGCGGCCTGAGCGTCCGGTATCTTCGAGCCGCAAAGACCGCCCCCACTTCGGTAAGGAACCCCTAGTCGGCGTGCCAGCGCGGCGGTGATGTACATGACCTGAGTCGGCTCCGGCGAACCGAAAGTCGGTGCTCCTGACTGCATCGATATGGAACTGGCAAAGGTACCGAATACAACCGGCGCTCCGGGTCTTACGAGTTGCACAAAAGCCATCCCGGCAAGCGCTTCGGCCAGGATTTGTGCACATGTGCCAGCGACTGTCACAGGTGACATTGCCCCTGCCAGAATAAAGGGCGAGACGACACAGGCTTGGTTGGCTTGAGCATAGACTCTTGCTGCGCCCAACATCGTCGCATCAAACGTCATCGGCGAATTCGCATTGATCAGGTTGATGACGACAGTCTTTTCCTTACCTGTGGCGGGATCAATAAAGTCATCACCAAACAGTATGCGGGCCATGGCAACGGTGTCTTCGGCACGTTCAGGGGCTGTCACCGAACCCATGAAGGCTTTGTCCGAATAACGCATGTGCGCGTAGACCATATCAAAGTGCCGCTTGTTGACCGGCAAGTCCACTGGTTCGCAAACCGTGCCCCCGGAATGATGCATGGCCGGGCTCAGGTAGGCCAGTTTGACAAAGTTTTCAAAGTCTTCGATGGTCGCGTAGCGTCGACCCTTGTCAAGATCACGTACGAATGGTGGGCCATAAGCAGGGACCAGAACTGTGTTTTTCCCACCGATCTCAACCGAATTGGCCGGGTTTCGCGCGTGCTGTGTGAACTGCGAGGGCGCACTGTCCTGAATCAGTTTCCGGCACAGACCTCGCGGAAAGCGAACACGTTCACCCTGCACATCTGCACCGGCCTCTTTCCACATCTGAAGCGCATCGGGATCATCACGAAAGTCGATGCCGATTTCTGAAAGAATCGTCTCGGCGTTGGTTTCTATCGTAGCCAGGCCTTCTTCATCAAGAATATCGAAGTAAGGGAGCTTGCGTTTGATATAAGGCTCGCGGTCAATACCGGCACTGGCGCGTGCACGTTTGGCTTCACGACCACTGCCGCGGCGACCACGACGCTGTGGGGTAGAGTTAGTCATGTGGCTGTCTCAAGATCATTACCCCATCATGGCGTCAGGTCTGTCAGGTGATTTTGTGCTGAACGACCCCCGCATAACATCCGGCGACCAAACAGCCACATAATCGGCTACGCGTCCACGTTTTGCGCAATCGCAACCCAACTCACATGAGATAATGAGGCGTCAGACAAGCGACCGGCAATGGCGCACAAACATAGCCTGTTCCTTGGTCTGGATGCGCCGTCGGTTTCCTTCACGAACCAATTTAATGGCAGTCTCCGGGTCTATCCCGAATTCAACCAGGATTCTCGCCGCGATCATGCCGGTACGACCGAGGCCTGCATAGCAATGGATAATGATTCGCTCGCCAATGCGCAGAGCGTGACGAATACGCTCACCTTCGACTGCCCACTGGTCCTCAAATTCCTGGGTAGGGATGTCCATATCCATGATGGGCAATTGCAACCACCACATGCCAGCGTCCTGCACGGCCTTTGGCAGATGTTCCACCTTCAGCATCTTCAATTCATGGGGTTCAACAAGACAAAGAACCCCGTTGGCGCCCCACTCGCTAATCGCGTCAATGTCGGACTGAAACTGGCGTTTCGAGGCAGTCGGGTACTGCTCGATTCGCGTTCCCGGACACCCAACCAGTCCCATGCAGCCGACTGTACCCGGCACCGCAACCGTGTCGATAGGATTCGGCTTTGGTGGCTTACCAATTCCCAAAATCATCTTTCTTTACTTCCTGTCAGCGTCGGCTCGGAAAATCTGCTCGGCAAGTCTAGCCGAATTGAACCGTCATAAAGAGATAATGTTCTAGCGGCGTTCGGCGCGATTCCATTCTCGACTCTCATGCTACGATTCTGTGATGGAAAACAAGCTACAAAAACTACTCGACAAGCACCCGCTTCTTCTTGCTGACGGTGCAACGGGCACCAATCTATTTGCGGTCGGCTTGCAAACAGGTGATGCGCCGGAATTATGGAATATAGACCACCCGGACAGGATTCGGCAGTTGCACAAATCCTTTGTCGAAGCGGGCTCTGACATTATCCTGACCAATTCCTTTGGCGGCACTCATTATCGCCTGGCGCTGCACAAGGCGGCCGACCGGGTACGCGAACTGAATCTCGAAGCAGCGAAGCTCGCACGTCTCGAAGCTGACGCGGGTGATCGCGACGTGGTGGTCGCCGGGTCAATGGGTCCGACAGGCGAGATTCTCGAACCGAGCGGTCCTGTCAGTATCGAGCAAGCTCGCGAAGCCTTTCGCGAACAGGCACAAGCGCTGGCTGAGGGCGGTGTTGATGTTTTGTGGATTGAAACGATTTCCTCAGCGGAAGAAATAACAGCCGCGGTTCTCGGCGCAGCCGATGTCGGCCTCCCTGTTGTATGTACCGCCAGTATCGATACAAATGGGCGAACCATGATGGGCCTGACAGCCGAAGATATTCTGAAGATCAGTACCGAGCTCGACACACACGTGTCGGCCGTAGGCACGAACTGCGGAGTTGGCGCGTCGGAAGTCGTTGCAGCGGTGTGCAATTTTAAAACTGCTGGTCAGTCACTCGGTATAGTACCGGCCATCGTTGCCAAGGCAAACTGCGGTATCCCTGAATACATTGACGGCGAGATCGTCTATAGCGGCACGCCAGAACTGATGGCGCGATACGTTGAATTGGCGGCTAACGCTGGCGCGAAGATAATCGGTGGTTGCTGCGGCACACAACCCGCTCATATCAAGTCAATGCGTAAAGCGATTGACGACTGGACACCATCGACCAGCCCATCTGCAGACGAAATTATCGACAGTCTTGGCGATATCTCACTAGGGGCAAAAGCTCAACTTGCCGGCGACTTGAGTCTTGCTGGTGGTTCAGCCTCGGGTCGCGGTAGTCGAGCGTCTCGACGCAAACGCTCGCGAAACACTGATTGAAATCTGGGTTCAAAATCAATGTTGACCAAGAATCTGGCCCCCAATCTCATTGCCCTGGCCCTGATTGCTGCGAGCTTTGTGACCCCGCCCCCCTATCAGGCGGTGTTGCTCAACACAGGGCTGTTCGCCTTGTCGGGAGCGCTAACCAACTGGCTTGCCGTACACATGTTGTTCGAACGAATACCGGGTCTTTACGGATCCGGGGTAATCACTCTGCACTTTGAAGAATTCAAAGATGGCATCGTGCGCCTTGTCCATGAAGAACTGTTCAATCCGGATAAAGTCAATACGCTGTTACAAGGCAAAGGTAAATCAAGCGCAAACAGCGAAGATTCGCTGACCCAAGGTATGGATCTGGAGCCCTTGTTAAAGACCGTCGATCTCGATTCAGCCTACGATCAACTGGTGGCGACAATCCTTGACTCTTCATTTGGCTCCATGCTGGCAATGGTGGGCGGCGAAGCAGCCTTGCAACCATTGCGTGAACCTTTCAAGCGTCGTATGGAGTCTTTTCTCAGCGAGGCGGCCAAATCTCCGCGTTTTCAAGCGGCTGTTCAGGCGCAATTGTCCGGTGTAGCAAGCAGTGACAGATTCATCGCGAGGCTGGATCAATTGCTCCATGCAAGACTCGATGAGATGACACCGGAAATGGTGCGCGACATCATGCAACGCATGATTCGCAGGCATTTGGGCTGGCTTGTGGTGTGGGGCGGTATTTTCGGCGGCTTGATCGGGTTTGTTACGGCTATCACCGGCGTTGTCTGATCAACCGTAATTCGACAATCGCTCAGGTTTTACCGCGTGCGCGCAACGGCACGCCATCAAACTCGATGCCATCCCAGCCGGTTTTCATGAATTGACGAATATTGGGGTGACTGTCACCGTCCGGGGTCTTCAGTACATCAGAGCGATAAAATGCGCCAAACAATGCGAGCGTTTGTTCCGGCCCAAGATCGTGCAAACGAGCGAAAGAAAAAATCTTGCATGAGCCGGTGTTCTGCCCCGCCTCATTGTACAGTTCATGATTACGGAAACCGGTAGGAATGAACGTATAGAGCTGGTTGATCAATGCGATTACGTCTGGAAATTCAATGGTTTCCGGATGCGATTCAAGACGATTCAGAAAAAGTTCAAGTTCCATGGGTATACATGCCATCTTTTCAGCTTATGGTAGCAGTTCATCATGAATAGCTCATTGTCACTCTATTGCGAAAGAATCAATAACGCCGCAGAGCCTGTCAATGTCATTTCCAACCTGGGGTTTGTGGTTGTCAGCCTGACGTTGATCTATCTCCTCTGGCGTCACAAAAATCAATCGTCCAAGCAGCCAACCGTATCACGTATGTTGTGGATAGTAAGCCTGCTGCCACTACTAATTGGTCTGGGCAGCGCCGCCTATCACTACTCGCCTTCAAACCTCACGCTATTTCTGGATCTTGCGCCAATCGGGTTATTTGCCGGAGGGTCATTGTTTCTCAGCTTGCGACACATTGCTGGATACAACCGAACACGAGCAGGCAATTATTTGAAAATATGGATGCTGGCTACTGCAATCGCCGCGCCCTGGCCCGGCTACTTCTTTGGTTCGCTAATTTATGTGCCAACCTCGATAGCTTTGTTGCTGGTTGCGACAAAGACCAGAGACTATCTGATCCTGATCGCAGCGATCTTATTTTTTTTGGCGCTACTTATGCGTAGCCTTGACCTACCCTCGTGCGAAATTCTGACCACAGGCACGCATCCCTTATGGCATTTGCTCGCTGCAGTCGTCAGTTTGCTGATTCTAGTGGCACTTCGCCGGGCTATGCAGACTCAGCCTTGTAATCAATCGCATCAACCGCTGCGATCGCGCACAAATTGACAATACCACGCACGGTGGTTGATTCAGTAACAACATGCGCAGGCTTTTTCAGCCCCATCAACATTGGCCCAACAGGCAGCCCTTCACCCATGACCTTCACCATGTTGTAAGTGATATTGGCTGCATCAAGGTTTGGCATGACTAGAAGATTTGCCCCGTCTTTGTAAGCAGCATTTGGAAAAATGGTATTTCGCGTCTCTTCTGATAGCGCCGCATCAGCGTTCATTTCACCCTCAACCGCGAGATCAGGAAATGAGGTCGAGATTATTTCGCGTGCACGCCGCATTTTTTTCGCCGAATGATTATTGCGACTGCCAAAATTTGAATGCGAAAGCAATCCAACTTTTGGCTCCATGCCAAAACGCTCGACTATTTTTGCAGCCATGCCTGCAGTCTCGGCAATTTCTTCAGCAGTTGGCTCGAGCGTGATGTGTGTATCTGTCAAAAAGACTGTGCCGGTATCGAGGATCATCAGAATCACGGCTGAGATGTCAGAGACATCTTCACGTATACCAATAATGCTGGAAAGATATTTGATGTGGCGCGCGTATGCGCCCTGAGTTCCGCACACCATCGAATCTGCCTCACCCAGACTGACCATCAAAGCCCCAAGTGCCGTGGTGCGTGTGCGTATTACGTTGGCGGCATATTCCGGGGAGACCCCTTGCCTCTCCATCAAGCGATGGTAGGTGTCGACATGCCGGTCGAAATTCGGATTGCTCGCAGGATCCAATACAGTAAAGCCGTTGCCTATTTTCAGACGCAGACCCATTTCCTCGATATTGCTTCTGATCGTTTCAAGCCGACCCAACAACACTGGGTGACAGATACCATCATCCACCAGTATCTGAACTGCATTGAGTACGCGCGTAGATTCACCTTCCGCGAGCACGACACGTTGCAAGTCCTGTTGCGCCCGCTCGAACACGGGTTTCATGACCAGTCCTGAACGGAAAATGAAATCGCGCAGCTTTCTATGATAAGCATCGAAATCGTCTATCGGACGGGTAGCAACACCGCTGTCCATGGCAGCTTTTGCCACACGTGGAGGTATTTCCATCATCAAGCGCGGATCAAACGGCTTGGGAATCAGGTAGTCCCGACCAAAGCGAAAGGGTTTGCCACCATAAGCTGCCGAAACCACATCCGATGCTTCCTTGGTCGCGATATCCGCGATGGCCTCAACCGCAGCTGCCTGCATTTCGCCGTTGATTTCAGTTGCACCAACATCAAGCGCACCACGAAACAAAAATGGAAAACAGAGTACGTTGTTGACTTGATTCGGATAATCGGATCGACCGGTTGCAACGATGGCATCATCCCGCACACTGTGCACCAGATCCGGACTGATTTCCGGGTCAGGATTGGCCAATGCCAGAATAAATGGAGATGCCGCCATACGCTTGACTTGATCGCCATTGATAACATTTGGCGCTGACAGACCGAGAAAGACATCAACTCCATCTATCGCATCATCAAGCTTACGCGCTGATGTATCACGCGCGTAGACAGCTTTGTACGGGTCCATGTTGTCGTTACGGCCTTCATAGAGTACGCCATGAATATCACAGACTGTGATGTTCTCTTTTTTGAGCCCCATGAAAACCAGAAGGTTCAGGCAAGCAAGTGCCGCGGCCCCGGCCCCTGAACAAACCAGTTTGACATCCTCAAGATTCTTCTTTGCAACCAGTAAACCGTTTCTGATTGCTGCCGCCACAACGATGGCTGTACCGTGCTGATCGTCATGAAAGACCGGTATATTCATGCTCTCGCGCAGTCGCTTTTCAATTTCGAAGCACTCTGGCGCTTTTATGTCTTCCAGGTTGATGCCGCCAAACGTCGGTTCGAGTAGTTTGACTGCATTGCAGAAGGCATCGGTATCAGTTGTATCGAGTTCCAGATCGAAGCAATCAACATTTGCAAACTTCTTGAACAGAACCGCCTTGCCTTCCATCACGGGCTTGGAGGCAAGTGCTCCGATATTGCCAAGACCAAGCACTGCCGTACCGTTGGAAATGACTCCCACAAGATTGCTGCGTGCCGTGTAGTTTGCAGCCTGCAATGAATCCTTTTCGATTTCGGTGCAAGCCACCGCCACACCAGGCGAGTAAGCCAACGCAAGGTCACGTTGATTGACCATGCGCTTGGTTGCATTGATTTCAAGCTTTCCCGGTATCGGGTAGCGATGGTACTCAAGCGCCGCCTTTGCCAATGATTCCTGTGTTGGCTCCTCTCGAGCCGATTCAAGTTCTGAGTTATCAATCATGTCATCGCTCATGTTGTCAGCTTCTCGGAACTCATCAAGCCATCCCCTACAGCCCGGTTGAAAGCACTACACACAGCCATCAAGGACGCAGACACGATATTGCTGTTTAGCGCGGCGCCATAACGTGTTTCCCCACGCCCAGCCTGTATCTCAAAGTAGCAGGCGGATTGCGCATCGGCACCAACACCTGTTGCATGTTGATGATAATCAACGACACGAAAGTCAACATCAAAGGTTTGCTTCAATGCAGATACAAACGCATCAATTGGCCCATTGCCTTTCCCAGTGATCTCTCGTTCGACACCGTTGATAGATACCACTGCTGTCAAACTGCGTACCGATTCATCATCGTCATCACCAACACTTGTGTGACGAATAAAAGATACTGGCGTTCGAGCCTCCAGAAAGGTGTTGTCAAAGGCACGACGTATCGCCGTTGAATCAACCTCCTTGCCACTCTCTTCACTGATCTGCTGAACGACCTGACTGAATTCCATTTGCATGCGCCGTGGCAATTCAAGCCCATGATCGCGTTCAAGGATAAAAGCTACCCCGCCTTTCCCGGACTGACTATTGACTCTGATTACCGCTTCATAAGTACGTCCAAGGTCAGCAGGATCAATCGGTAGATAGGGCACTTCCCACAGCGGGGAATTACTCTTTCGCATTGCCGCAAAACCTTTTTTGATCGCGTCCTGATGTGACCCTGAAAAAGCTGTGAATACCAGTTCGCCCGCATAGGGATGACGCGGGTGAACGGGTAGCTGATTGCAATGTTCAACCGTTCGCATGACCTCATAGATATCTGAGAAGTCGAGTTGCGGATCAACACCTTGACTGTACAGATTCAAGGCCAGAGTCACGATATCGACATTACCCGTGCGCTCGCCGTTTCCAAACAAGGTCCCTTCCACACGATCTGCCCCAGCGATCAAACCAAGCTCCGTCGCCGCTACGGCACAGCCACGGTCGTTGTGCGGGTGGAGGCTCAAGGCAATTGAATCGCGTTTGCTCAAGTTCCTGCTCATCCACTCGATCTGATCGGCATGCACATTCGGAGTCGACATTTCTACCGTTGCAGGTAGGTTCAAAATGACGGGCCGTTCTGGCGTCGGTTGCCAGATGTCGGTGACCGCATCACAAACCTCGACCGCATAGTCGAGTTCAGTACCGGTAAAACTCTCCGGTGAGTATTCGAACAACCAATCAGTGTCTGTCTGTTTCGCAGCATATTCCGCGACAATCTCTGCACCGTCTGTAGCGATCTTCTTGATACCTTCACGGTCCAGATTAAAAACCACTCGTCGCTGCAACGTCGATGTCGAGTTGTACAGATGCATGATTGCGCGGGGTGCTCCTTCGAGCGCCTTGAATGAACGCTCAATCAATTCGCGCCGCGATTGGGTCAGCACCTGCAGTGTCACATCTTCTGGAACATGGTTGCCTTCAATCAGTAATCTGACAAAGTCGAAGTCGGTTTGAGAGGCAGCTGGAAATCCGATTTCGATCTCCTTGAAACCGATATCGATGAGCAATTTGAACATGCGCATCTTGCGCTCACTGCCCATCGGCTCGATCAGCGCCTGATTTCCATCGCGCAAATCCACGCTACACCAACGAGGTGCTTTCTCGATCACTTTGCCAGGCCATTGGCGATCGTTCAAGGGAACTTGGGGATAGGCTTGGTACTTTGAGGTAATGTCGGTCAACATAGTGAAGTGTCCTGTTGCGTTAAGAGATACATGCGCAAGCAAGCTCAGCCGCCAATCCGGGTGCGCTGTCGCCCGGACGGCGGCTTCGAAGTCGACGGTATAAAGCAATAAGGTTGATCATGACGGCTCGTTGTTTGTGGGGCTTGTACGGGGCCCGAATCCGTAATTCCCGGTGACCCGGGGCAATAGACAAATACCCGGTCCTCCCTAGGAGGCCGGGTGCATAAGCTCAAGGGCTAGTGCTAACGAGGTCATGATTGGAGAATAATCCGGTGTTGCCGTGTGGTCAAGCTTCGGGGTCCTCGGGGGAGTAAGGTGATTGCGTCTCCTGCGCGAGCAGTGGGCGAATCAGTTTCTCAAGGCCATTGGCCTTGATTTCGTAGATCAAGGCGAGCTGCCGACCGAGTTTTCCTGCTGGAAAACCCTCGCCTTTGAACCAGACAACATAGGGCTCCGGTAAATCGATTAATCGTGTGCCTTTGAAGCGACCGAAAGGCATCTGCATGCGGGCCGCAGCGAGTACTTCTTCGGATAAGGCCTCTGTATCAAGGCTCACGATCGACCTCGGTCGAATTCGTTTGTGGGCCACCGGACATACGTAAATTGCGTGTACGCAAGACTGGCTGGCGTACCGACGCCACCAACTCACGCCAGATAAATAAAAGGCCTGACAAGACAATCACGACGACTCCAAACAACGTTTGTTGATCAATTGACTCATTGAATATCAATGAACCATAAATCAGCGCCCATATCATTTGACTGTATTGCATGGGCGCAACAAATTGCGCTTCTGTGGTCCGATAAGCCTGAATCATCATCCATTGCCCTATGACACTGAGAATACCGATGCCGGCAAGCTTCAATAATTCGAGACCAGGCACAGGAACATAAACAAACATGGTCAACACACCACAGACCAATATATTGGTCAACATCGGAAAGAGTATCAAGGTCAGACCATGCTCACGCGAACCGATCTTGCGCGTGACGACAGAGGTACAAGCCACACAAAGAGCGCCGGTGAGCGCGATACCATGATCAATTGACAGATTTGAACCATCAGGTGCCAGCACGATATAAACACCGCCCATGCCAAGCAGAACAGCAGCGCCGCGAATCAACTTGATGCGCTCACCGAGAACAGGAATAGCCAGCAAGGTGATGAGAATTGGCGCGGAAAACAATAGTGAGTAGGCTTCCGCCAATGG
>CAYULV010000085.1:0-12858 GCA_964445655.1 uncultured Granulosicoccaceae bacterium
CGAGATTGTTCAGGTCTCTCAGACCAGAGCTATTGAGGTAATAGCCTTTGAGATTACCACGCCAGGACTGATTGGCACTTGGTTCGAACAGGCTGAAGTAGGTTCGGCTGTCGTGAGAGAAGTTGGCCTGGTTGGTGTCGAGCGCCAGTTCTACAAAAGTCTCTGTGCCGCTCATGACCTCGACGATAATCTCGTCGATGGCTGCCGTCAGTTCTCCTGGTTGAGAGGCATCGAAAAATGATCCGTTCCCTTCGGCCGCCAGACGTTCCAGATACTCTCTACCCGCATCTTCAATATCAAACCCTACTGTAAAGGTTCGTACTGTGCTTTCCGGGATGGATGGGTTCGCTGGGTTTGATGCCAGGCGTTCGACAACCTCCGGGCCACAGTTGCCGGCCACTTGTGCATTGCCTACGCCGGCGAATATGGTTGGGCCAAGGTCTTCACAGTTGGTCGATGGCATTCCTGCCGCTACATCAAGTGAAGAACCTTCGGTGCGCGCCGTCGGTTGCCCATCTGAAATCAGGACGATGGCGTTGGCTTGGCACTGGCTGGCGACAGGTGAGATATAGTTTGGGGTTGTCCATGCTTCATTACGCGGGTATCTGCATCTTAAGTGCGATATCTCGCCGGGGCGATCACCGCTTTCATAGACTTGGTTATCATTACTGGTCAGATGTTCGCAGTCATAGTAAGCGCGAGAGTTGATAAAGCATGAGCTAGACGGATCAGTACCAGTTAGGTCGAAATCTTGATCACCGTCGGTATTCTCAGGATTAGTCTCATCGACGCCTTTTATAACGCAGATCGAATAGAAGTCCGGCTGTAAAGAACTAGCCTGGAAAGAATTGCTGGGTGTGTAAGTGACAGGGTGTGACGAGCGGTGGTCGCCACCAGTAAATCGGTTGTTCAAAGAGTTCCAGGCATTCGGTTCATGCCGAAGAACGAAGTTCGCGTCATTGTCACCGTGGGTAACCTCAGAACCAGTAAAATATTGACCTGCTTCTACCAGTGCATCGACGGTCGCTGTTCCGCCACCTTCATTCGTGGACAAAATCCTGTTTAGAATGATGTCTCTGGATGTAAAAGCCCCGGCAGGTATGGCCGGGTCAACGTCGCTAGCATCTCCATCGAGTGGGCTGATGGGCCATTTGATACCAGCTGTTTGTGACGCATACATGGGTCCCAAACCCACATTCAAACGATTGAAGTTGTCATTGAGCACGGTAACCATCGCGTTTTTAAGGATATCAATCTTCGGCAAGCCACCTGCGACGATCGGGTCCCTCATACTGCTTGAGTAATCGAGAACAAACAGCAGATTGGGCCGTTGCTGCGATGATATTTGTGACGTGTAGATATCTATATCATCGGCTAAAACGGGTGTGCTCGTCAGTGCAGCCGTGATTGCAGCAGCGCTCAGGGTCTGGCGGTTCAAGATCGATTGCACCAAAAATTCTCCTTTGAGAGAGTCGAAACGGATCAGCCACGCCTTACAATCCAGATGGGAATCCGGACTGGTCCGTTTGGTTGTCTACAGCGCGTATTTCGGCAGGCTTGGGCTATGCCTTTAATGCAGGGTTTAGGACTGTGCTAAGTGATTGGTTGTTTTGTGCGGTGGTCGAAAAAACGCAAAAAAATAAGACATGAGTCACGTCAAACTGCCTTGATGCCAAGATTTTATTCGTTCTAGCAAATGTATGAAAAATACACTGTCATTACTTTGGTCAGCATGGCTGTTTTCTTCTCGAAACACTTTGAATCGTGCTGATCAAGCTGAATTGCGTATTGCCACAATCGTCACGCCTGTCAAGGTAAGGCAACCGCCTGCAATTATCTTGAAGGTCAACTGCTCATCGAGAAAAAATATTCCAAAGATAATGCCGAAGAGCGTCGCCAGAGTAATGAATGGGGCGACATGGTTCACAGGGTATTTTTGCAGTAGGAAATACAGAAGACCGTGGCCCACAATGGTCGCTCCAACCCCCGAGTAAATGGGTGTCCAAAACTGCTGAAGTGGGATCGCCTGAAGCGTGGATAGGTCAGGCCGTTCGATAATCCAGGTCAGTAGACCGATGACGATGGTTGTGTACAAGGCGATCCAGGCTTGAAGATTGAACACGCCGACACCTTTGAGTTGCCGCATTAATATTGTCGCGATCGCTATGCATGCAGACCCGATAACTGCCAGCCCCAAGGCCAGCACATGAGTATCATCAACGGGTTCATAGGCAATCAACACAACACCAGCAAAAGAGATAACTATCGCAAGCGCCCGCGTCCAGCCAACGCGTTCATTTAAAAACACAATAGCCAGGATGGTCGAAAATGGTACTGTCAATTGCGTAGCGATTGCCACGGAGGAAACAGAACCGGCGAGATAAATACTGTAGAACACAATGCCGTAGTGCAGCATGCCCATGGACACGGCGATGGCGAAAATTCGTATCATCTGCCCTGGCACTGGCCTGATGAAAGCCCCAAGCAAAATAAGAACGATGGCAAATCGCAGGCTGGTAAACAACCATGGCCCGAAGGCTACGGTGCCGATCTTGCCAGCGATGAAATTGAACCCCCAGATGGCGTTGACGCCAACGAGCAGCACGAGGTGGAAATTGGTCACTAGCGCTTAAGCTGCCCGCATCTTGAATGGAGTCAGTATACTCATCGACCTCCTTCCAGGGCTCAATATTGTGACCGCCTTATCCCTGCAGATTTTGACGATTCTGGCACCAGGAATCATTCTGGCATTGATAGGCCTTATCTGGTTTCATCGCGGACCTGCCTTCCCGGTAGATTTCGTCACGACGCTCGTCCTCAATATTGGAATGCCGGCGTTGTTGTTTCACACACTTGCCAATTCGTCCGTGTCGATCGGCGAACTGGGCGTCATGGCGGCGGCAACCTTGGTGTTGCATATCGTGTTCACCTCGATTGCCATTGTGCTGTTGAAATTGGCGGGCAAGGATTGGCGGTTATGTATTGCCTTGGTGGTCGGGAATACCGGCAACCTCGGCTTGCCGGTCTGTCTGTTGGCCTTTGGAGAGGATGGGCTTGCGTTTGCGATGAGCTATTTCGCTGTGCAATGTGTCTTGTTGTTCAGCTTGGGTGATGCTATTTCCTCTGGCAGTGCCAGCGTGATGCGTTTACTTCGATCACCCATTTTGCATGCAATCTGGATTGGCGTGGCAGTTCGAATTCTGGGCTTGTCGGTTCCAGCATTCATAGTCGAGACGACGCAGCTGTTGGGACAGTTGGTGATTCCTGTCATGTTGATTACGCTGGGTGTGAGTCTGGCTGGTATGCGCTCGTCTCAATTGCCGTCGAATCTGTTGTGGTCAGCCGTTCGAACCGTATTGGCCGCACTGATAGCTGTAGGTATCGCGGCACTGTTTCAGCTAGAGGGAGTGGCTCGCGGGGTGTTGATCATAGAGACTGTTGTACCTGTTGCTGTTTTCAACTATCTGCTGGCTGTCAGAGATGGTCGGGATAGCAGTGAGGTTTCAGGGCTGATACTGGTTACTCATGTTGCGTCGATTGCCTATCTACCCATAGTACTCGCCATGCTGCTTTGGTAAGCGACTGTATGGTTATCGTTGTGACGTAACGAATATTGAAACTTTGTCAGGCGTTGTAACTTGAACTCGACACACCACCGCCACTTCCGATCCAGTCCGTATGATGCCAACTGTCATCACCATCAAGCTTCTGATAGGTGTGCGCACCGAAATAGTCACGCTGTGCTTGAAGAAGATTAGCTGGCAGACGAGCAGTACGGTAACCGTCGTAAAAGGCGAGGGCAGAGCTCATTGCGGGCGTCGGAATACCTGCCATGACAGCTGCGGAAACCAATTTCCGCCATTGTGCTTGCGACTCGTGTACCTGATCCCTGAAATAGTCATCGATCAGTAAGCTGGCTAGATCGGCTTGTTTGTCAAAAGCCGCCTTGATGTCGTCGAGAAATGCCGAACGAATGATACAGCCGCCACGCCACATTTGAGCAATGGCTCCGTATCGCAATTCCCAACCATACTCTTCGGCAGCTGCACGCATCAGCATATAGCCTTGTGTATACGATACGATCTTTGCGGCAAACAGAGCATGTCCCAATGTATCTTTCCAGCTGTCAGCCTCGGTTGCCAGGTTTGGACTGTTGGGTCCTTGAAGAATCTCTGAAGCAACTAGGCGCTCGTCCTTTAGTGCTGAGAGGGCGCGAGCAAAGACGGCCTCGCCGATTAACGTCAACGGTACGCCGAGCTCAAGCGCATTGATCCCCGTCCACTTGCCAGTACCTTTTTGTCCAGCCTTGTCCAGGATCGTATCGACGACATGAGTTTCCCCGTCGGGTGTTTTGAAGTCCAGAATGTCAGCAGTTATTTCGATCAGATAACTGTCGAGCTTGCCGCGATTCCAGTCGGCAAAAGTCTGTTGCATGGCAGCGTTGTCCATACCTAATGCTGCTGACATGAAATGGTATGCCTCGCAGATTAACTGCATGTCGCCATACTCGATGCCATTATGAACCATCTTTACAAAATGGCCTGCTCCACCATCGCCTACCCAATCACAGCAGGGTTCTCCCTTGTCGGTTTTTGCTGCGATGGCCTGGAAAATCGGCTTGATCAAAGGCCAGGCATCAGGATGACCGCCGGGCATCAGTGAAGGGCCATGACGTGCACCTTCCTCACCTCCCGATACACCACTGCCAACGTATAGAATGCCTTGATTCTTGAGCGCTGCAGCACGACGTTCCGTATCCGGAAAATTGGAGTTACCGCCATCGATGATCACATCACCCGCGTCGATCAGTGGAAGAAGACTATCAATGACTGCATCGACGGCAGCCCCTGCCTTGACCATCAACATGATCTTGCGTGGCTTGGCCAGGGATTGGACCATTTCTTCAAGTGTTTTCGCGCCGCTTATCAATGTGTTGGCTGCACGATCTGCAAGAAATGATTCTGTCTTGCTGTAGGTTCGGTTGTAAGCGGTGACTCGAAAACCATGATCGTTCATGTTCAGAATCAGGTTCTGACCCATGACGGCCAAGCCTATAACGGCTATATCGTTAGTTTGATTCATTGACTCTTAGATGCTCTCGAGTTTTTTCGATGGCGTGATCACGTAGTTGTTCAAGCCACGGGGTCTGGTCTTTATTTGTCAGCGGAGTGTCGCTCGACATATTCTTGATGTTGCTCTTTGGGCGAAGATCGGGGCTATCACAGAAACCAGCATCCAGGCAGTGTTCAAAATGTTTTGCCGTTACGGTTTTGCCGAAATCGGCAAGCTCCCGTGACAAGAACAATCTGCGAACAGGCGTTCATGAATGGTAATGTTATCACACGGCTTTGTAGGGACTTGAATAGACAAATGGGCTTTTTCGGTGAGTTGGAAGGTTGTGGATTCGAGATCGTCGCAGATGAATTTTCTGCTTGTTTTCCGGGTCATGCGAGAATCGAGCGGCTATGGACAGGTGCGAGGTGGTCAGAAGGCCCAGCCTGGTTTGCGGCGGGACGCTATTTGCTCTGGAGCGATATTCCAAACAACCGGATGCTGCGTTGGGATGAGACCAATGGGCAGGTTTCGACTTTCCGTGCTCCTAGTAACAACAGTAATGGCAACTCGGTCGATGCGACAGGACGGCTGATAAGTTGTGAGCATCTAAGCCGTCGTGTTACCCGCACTAATTATGATGGCTCAATATCGATACTGGCTGATCGATATGACGGCAAGCGATTCAATTCACCCAATGACCTTGTCGTAAAGCGCGACGGTTCCATCTGGTTCACCGATCCAAGTTATGGCATCAAGAGTGATTATGAGGGCGACCGGGCCGATTCCGAGTTGCCATGTCAGGTCTACCGTATTGATCCTGCTGGCCGCATCACCGTGGTCGCTGATGATTTTGTGATGCCCAACGGCCTGGCATTCTCGCCCGATGAGAAAAAGCTGTATATCGCTGACTCAGGCATTGTTGACGGACCGACTCACATACGGCAATTTGCTGTCGGTGACGATGGCGATTCACTGACCGGTGGCGATATATTCGCCAAGTGTACGGCAGGTGTGTTCGACGGTTTTCGGTGTGATACCGAGGGTCGAATCTGGACAAGTGCGGCAGACGGAGTGCATTGCTACAATCCTCACGGGGAATTGATTGGAAAGCTAAAAATCCCTGAGTTGGTTGCCAATGTGACTTTTGGCGGCGCCAAGCGCAACCGGCTATTCATTTGCGGTACTACATCGCTTTATTCGGTGTATCTGACGGTCAACGGATGCACACCCGGTTAGTACATATCGCAACTGCATGCGATTTGAACTACGTTATCAATCAGCGCATCAAGACTGGATAGACACCATGGATCAAAAGCTCGTCAATAGAGGCGTGTTGATATTGGTGCTGATTGCTATATCAGCGCTGTTTTTTGCAGTGGTTCGTCCGTTCATACAGCCGGTATTTATAGCGGCTTTGTTTGCCGCCATATTCACACCGCTGTATCGACGTTTTCTAAAACGAGTCGGTAGCCGACGAAGTCTCGCCTCGGCGCTTACCATTCTCACCATTCTCTTTTTCGTTGTGGTGCCGGTCGGTTTTGTCTTTGCGGCTTTTGTGTCCCAAGCTTCCGATATCGCCAATACGGCAGCGCCGTGGATTCGTCAGCAGCTCGCGACTCCCGGGCAAATAACGGCAATACTCGAAGGGTTGCCTTTCTATGAAATTGTCCAACCCTATCGTGAATTGGCATTGGCACGACTGGGTGAACTGGCGAATTTTCTCAGTGGATGGTTGCTCGGTCTCTTTCAGTCGGCGACGTTGAGTACGTTCAAATCGTTGCTTACTACTTTGATTGTTCTGTACACGATGTTCTTTTTCCTGGTCGATGGCGATCGCCTATTGTATTACCTGCTTTATTATCTTCCGCTTAACGACGAGGATGAAAAGAAACTGCTGAGCCGTTTTACGTCGGTCACGCGTGCAACATTGAAAGGTACCGCCGTCATTGGGTTCTTGCAGGGAGGGTTGGCAGGTATTGCCTTGTGGCTTGCGGGTATTCCCAGTGCCTTGTTTTGGGCTATCTGCATGATGTTGCTGTCAGTTGTCCCTGGCGTTGGTACTGCGATTATCTGGTTGCCTGCGGTGATCTATCTTGTTGTTGGTGGTCAGTATCTCACGGCGCTACTGGTTGGACTTTTTTGTGCCATTGTGGTTGGCACGATCGACAATGTTCTACGCCCCAGACTTGTTGGCAATGATACGCAGATGCATGAGCTGATGATTTTTTTCAGTACCTTGGGTGGTCTGCTTATGTTTGGCTTTATGGGGTTTGTCATCGGGCCTATCATTGCAGCTCTTTTTGTAACCGTTTGGGAGCTCTATGGTGATGAATTCAAGGATTGGTTGCCGACTACTGCGTATCGCCCAGCTCGTGACGATATTGAACCACCTTACCGGCATGTGCAGAGGCTTTATGGCGAGAGCGCAGCCGAGATGCCCAAGGGTGATCGGAATAAGCTCGACAACAAGAGCGCCGCAATAGAAAAAAAATCTGTTCGGAGCCAAGAAAACAAAACGGGTGGCGGAAAATGATATGCACGATTTGGAGCCAAGCCATTTGATAGATCCAGCATCAGGCGTTGCGTACCTCGGAACGCGGCTACCAGCTACTCAGTTACCAGTTACGTGGCAACTTGCGTTGAATGGCAATGCGCCCGTCTCGAACTTCAATATACTCACCCTTGACAAGCTCTGCCATCACCTTGCCAACCATTTCGCGGGAAGCACCAATCATATTGCCTAATTCCTGATGTGAAAACTTCTTGGGCAATATGGGGGCATCATTATCATTCTCAGTGGCAAGTTCTTGAAGCTTGTCAGCTAATCGGCGATAGACATTATCCAAAGCAAGGCTGCGACTACCTTCGGTAGCCTGTCTCAATCGGTGTGTTAATGAGCGTATGATGTTGATGCTCATCTCTGGGCTTGAGCGCAGGCAATCCAGAAAAGCGGCCTTACCAAACACCAGTGTTGTTGTTTTCTCCAGAGTACTGACTGAAGCTGACCGAGGTTCATCATCCAGCAAGGCAATGTCACCGATTACAGCGCCGGGGCCTTGTTGATACAAGACCAACTCCTTGCCATCGTCATCGCTAACGAACACCTTAACCAGCCCGCTTCGGATGACATACATCGTCTCACCAACATCACCTTCAGTCATTAGAACGGCGTGTTTGCGAAAACTCTGTTCTCGGCACTGTTCAGTCAAAAAGCTGAGTTGATCTTCAGTCAAGTGACTGAAAAGGTCTACGTTCCTTAGAAGCTCAATCGCACCAGACATGTTATTTGGTCGTCCATTGGTTGATTTCAGTGGCCTGAATACCGCTGTAAGCTGAGGATAATTCAGTCATTTTACCGTTTAGCGTCACGCAGTTGGGGCAATCATAAACCAGATGTGACATTTCGGTGTTCTGCGGTACACTGACTATAGCTCTGGCATCACGCTTGGGTAATGTCGAGCGCATATTCAAATGTGCCATCTATCCAAAAATCTGGAGGTTACAACAACAATGGCTATACACAAAGTCGCATTACTGGGCCTTGCCCTCGCTGGCCTTGGCGTAGGCACCGCGGCGAGCGCCAACACCCTCGTCTATTGTTCGGAAGGATCTCCGGAAGGGTTTGACCCCGCCCTGTTTACAGCGGGCACTACATTTGACGCATCTTCACGGCAAATTTACAACAAGCTTGTCGAGTTTGAACGGGGCACAACCACAATAGTCCCGGCGCTCGCTGAAAGTTATGAAGTTTCTGATGATGGTATGCAGTACACCTTCAAGCTTCGTTCGGGGGTCAAGTTTCATTCTACGGACTACTTTACACCTACGCGAGACATGAACGCCAATGACGTTGTGTTCTCTTTTGATCGTCAGCGCCTTCAGGACAATCCTTATAATCAGGTTTCAGGTGGCACCTGGGAATATTTTGGTGGCATGTCAATGCCTGACCTCATTGCGTCTATCGAAGCGGTTGACGATTTGACGGTACGATTCAACCTGAATCGTCCTGAAGCACCCATGATCGCCAATCTTGCGATGGATTTTGCATCCATTGTTTCTGAAGAATATGCGATGGCAATGCTTGATGCTGGCACACCCGAGATGGTAAATCAGCAACCCATCGGCACAGGTCCATTCAAGTTTGTTGCCTACCAAAAGGATGCGGTGATTCGCTATCAAGCACATGAAGACTACTGGGCAGGTCCTGCAGCGATCAGTAATCTTGTTTTTGCCATTACGCCGGATGCTTCTGTGCGTTACCAGAAGATGAAAGCTGGTGAATGTCATGTCATGCCTTATCCGAATCCCGCTGATCTGGATGCCATGCGAGCGGAAACCGATATCAATCTGATGGAGCAAGAAGGTTTGAACGTGGGTTATCTTGCTTACAACACAACGATTGCGCCGTTCGATAACGTCAATGTTCGCAAAGCTTTGAACATGGCAATAAACAAGCAGGCGATTCTCGATGCAGTATTTCAGGGCTCTGGTACAGCGGCAAAGAATCCGATACCACCGACTATCTGGTCATATAACGAAGATACCGTTGATGATCCTTATGATCCGGAAGCGGCCAAGGCCATGCTGGCTGCCGAAGGTGTAACAGATCTGAAGATGGAGATCTGGGCCATGCCGGTTCAGCGCCCCTACAATCCAAATGCGCGGCGTATGGCAGAAGTCATGCAAGAAGATTTTGCCAAGGTGGGTGTCGAGGTTGAAATCGTGTCCTATGAATGGGGTGAATACCTGAAGCTCTCACGTGAGAAGGATCGCAAAGGTGCGGTACTTCTGGGTTGGACTGGCGACAACGGTGATCCTGACAACTTCCTGGCTGTGCTGCTTGGCTGTGATGCGGTAGGTAATGGTAACCGGGCCATGTGGTGCCATCAGCCATTCGATGATCTGATTCAAAAGGCCAAGATTGTCTCTGATCAAGCTGAGCGTAGTGAACTCTACAAGCAGGCCCAGACCATTTTTAAAGAGGAAGCGCCGTGGGCAACTATTGCTCACTCTGTCGTCTACAAGCCGATCCGCAAAGAAGTTCAGGATTTCAAGATAGATCCATTCGGCGGTCACATCTTTTATGGCGTATCAGTTGCCAACTAATTGTCAACTGCCGTGATTGGCAAGAGTCAGGCGACAGCAAGCGTTTGTTTGCAAAGAGTCATCTGACACGTAGGTGATTGTAAAAATAGTCAGCAATAGAGCTTGCCAACATAACGATCGGCAAAATTGCCGCCTTAACAACCTTGATGGGGTGTCTCTCCATCAAGGTTGTTAACCTTTGGTATCCTTGACAGTCATGACGTGTAATTCAGGTTTATTGATTCATGACTGATCGCTACAGTGAAATTCGCGCGATTGCCAAGCAACAATCCCTTGATGCCATTGCGCTAGTTCCAGGCGCCAATTTCACACGTCTTTTCAACAAGGATTTTCACCAGAACGAGCGCCCGCTCGTTGTCGTTATTCCGGTCGAAGGTAAGCCGCTTGCAGTTGTTCCAAATCTGGAGCTTGGATCATTTGCACAGATTGGTTTTGAAGGCGAAGTCTTCGACTGGCGTGATCAAATCGGTTATCAGGCAGCCTTCGATCACATGCTGCAAAAATTACCTATCCAATCAGTTGGTGTCGAAGGGCAGGTGATGCGTGTCTTTGTCGATCAGGCTTTGCGAGCGGCAAATCCAGAGCTTGTAATAAGTGATCAACAACGTGCGATTGCTTCTCTTCGCTTGTGCAAAACACCGATTGAGATCGAAGCACTGAAAAATGCGGTAAGAATTTCTGAAACCGCACTGCATGAAACACTGGCAGAAGTTCGTATCGGTATGACAGAAAAGGCGATTGAAAGCATCCTTGTCCAGCGATTGTTTGGCAATGGTGCTGAAGCGATGTCATTCTCACCCATTGTCGCTGCTGGGACAAATTCCGCCCAACCCCATGCCTCAGCCAGAGATGACTATGCCATCAAAGCCGGGGATACACTGTTGATCGATTTCGGTGGTCGGTACGCTGGCTTATGTGCTGATATTACTCGCACCTTTTTCATCGATCATTGTACTGATGAACGCGCTGCTATCTACGATACGGTGCTGAATGCGAACCTTGCTGGTATTGCAGCGTCCCGAGCAGGGGCAACAGCGCATGATGTCGATGACGCGACCACCCGTGTTCTGGAGCAGTCTGCCTACGCGGATCGAATTCGCCACAAGACCGGCCACGGTCTGGGTCGTGATATCCACGAGGATCCGTACATCATGCGCGGAAATAAAGAGACCTTGGCAGTGGGTATGGTTTTCACGATCGAGCCGGGTCTATATGACCTTGATGATATGGGTGTGCGAATTGAAGATGACGTTTTGATCACCAATGCTGGTTGCGACATACTGACATCTGTCGACAAGACTTTAACCATTGTTGGTCAGCACCGCGCATGAGCTTGATTCTCGTATGTTAGGTTTTTTGCTACGCCGCCTCGGTACTTTTATTCCAACGTTCATTGGGGTGTCGATCGTATCTTTCTTGTTTATACGACTCTTGCCAGGTGACCCGATCATGCTGATGGCAGGCGAGCGGGGCATGACCGATGAGCGGTATGCCAAGCTGATGTCGCAGTTTGGTTTTGATTTGCCTTTGTGGCAGCAATATTGGAGTTATCTGACTGGTATTCTGCAAGGGGATCTGGGTGTGTCGTTTAAAACAAAGCGACCGGTATGGGATGAATTCTTTACGCTCTTCCCCGCGACACTTGAACTCACGCTTTGTGCCATTGTATTTGCCGTCGTACTGGGTATACCTGCTGGTATAGTTGCAGCCGTAAAACGCGGCAAGTGGCCTGATCAGATGTTGATGTCCACCGCGCTTGTTGGCTACTCGATGCCGATATTCTGGTGGGCTCTGCTATTGATCATTCTGTTTTCTGGAATGCTTGGCTGGACACCTGTCTCCGGCAGAATATCTTTACTTTATTTCTTTCCAAATGGCACAGGCTTCATGCTGATTGACAGTCTGCGATCGGGGCAATCGGGTGCATTTGCCTCAGCTGTGCAACATTTGATCTTGCCAACCATTGTACTTGGAACGATTCCACTTGCCGTCATAGCGAGGCAAACTCGCTCTGCGATGCTCGAAGTTTTGAGTGAAGATTATGTGCGTACCGCACGTGCAAAAGGTCTCAGTCCAATGCGTGTCAATGGATTACATGCGTTGCGCAATGCAATGATTCCTGTGATTACCGTTATCGGATTGTCGGTAGGTACTTTATTGGCAGGAGCGATACTGACAGAGACGATCTTTTCCTGGCCAGGTATTGGTAAGTGGATGGTTGAAGCGATAAGTGCGCGCGACTACACCAGTGTGCAGGGTGGACTATTGATGATTGCCCTGATAGTCATGGTCGTCAATCTGGTCGTTGATGTGTTGTATGGTTTGGTCAATCCGAAAATACGCAAACGATGAGTAGCGGTATTGACGTGGATGATGTAACCGCTACTGCAAGACCTGGTCGCTTTATAGAATTCTGGGGCTACTTTTCAGAAAATCGCGGCGCTGTCGTGGGGCTTATCGTTTTTCTGAGCTTTATCCTCATCGCATTGCTCGCTGATGTCATAGCGCCGCACTCAGCGACTGATCAATATCGCAGCGCACTGCTGCAACCGCCGGTATGGCAAGAAGGCGGAACCTGGCAGTTCATACTCGGCACTGACGCACTCGGCCGCGATTTGCTGTCGCGCCTGATTTACGGTGCGCGCTATTCCTTTTTCATTGGTTTGATTGTCGTTGTCATTGCGGCGGGTAGTGGGG
>CAYULV010000085.1:12958-14276 GCA_964445655.1 uncultured Granulosicoccaceae bacterium
CGCTATTCCTTTTTCATTGGTTTGATTGTCGTTGTCATTGCGGCGGGTAGTGGGGTGTTTATCGGGCTGCTTGCCGGTTTTGCACGAGGTTGGGTCGATACATTGATCATGCGACTAATGGATATCTTGCTTTCTTTTCCCAACCTCTTGCTGGCCTTGGTCATGGTAGCGATCTTGGGGCCGTCTCTAGTAAATGCGATGATCGCGATTGCTATTGTTTTACAGCCGCATTATGTCAGGCTGACCCGTGCCGCAGTTTTGTCTGAATTACCCAAAGATTATGTAACGTCGGCCAGAGTTGTTGGTGCAAGTAAATGGCGATTGATGTTTGTCACGGTATTGCCGAATTGTCTCGCGCCTATCATCGTTCAAGCTGCATTGTCCTTTTCAACGGCGATTCTCGATGCTGCTGCATTGGGCTTTCTTGGCTTGGGTGCGCAACCGCCTACACCGGAGTGGGGCACCATGCTTGCCGATTCTCGTGAGTTTGTCTTGAGAGCCTGGTGGGTAGTGACTTTCCCGGGGCTTGCCATTTTGATCAATGTAGTTGCTATCAACCTGATGGGTGATGGTTTGCGCGACGCACTTGATCCCAAACTCAAGCGGAGCTGATATGGCACTCCTTGATGTCGAACAACTCAATGTGGATTTTCGCACTTCGTCTGGCAAGTTTCGCGCTGTGGACAATGTCGATATTCAGGTTGATGAGGGAGAGGTATTGGCGATTGTTGGTGAATCTGGCAGCGGTAAGTCAGTTTCCATGCTGGCGATCATGGGGCTCCTGCCTTGGACTGCTGACATCAACTCCAACAAAATGGTAATCAATGGCGTTGATATGTCGCGTGCAGATGCGAAAGTGCGTCGGGAAATTATTGGTCGAGATATCGCCATGATATTTCAGGAGCCAATGTCCAGCCTCAATCCTTGTTTCACCATTGGTTTTCAACTTAAAGAGGCGCTTAAATCACACTTGGCACTGTCACGTAGTGAACGACATCGTCGAGCGATCGAATTGCTTGAACAGGTCGGCATGCCGGAACCAGAGCGTCGATTGCGTGCGTTTCCTCATCAGCTCTCAGGCGGTATGTGTCAGAGAGTAATGATTGCAATGGCGATTGCCTGTAAGCCGAAGCTGCTGATTGCAGATGAGCCAACGACTGCACTGGATGTCACCATTCAGGCTCAGATTCTTGAGTTGTTATTGGATCTGCAGAAAGATACCGGCATGGCATTGGTTTTGATTACACACGACATGGGAGTCGTCGCTGAAACGGCCCAACGTGTCAGCGTTCAGTATGCTGGTCAGAAAGTCGAAGAG
>CAYULV010000086.1:0-3302 GCA_964445655.1 uncultured Granulosicoccaceae bacterium
TTCCAATCCATCGCAAAAATGAAAAGACGTTGTATCAACGCAACATAGGTAGCGCGTTTAAATGAAACTCGTACAAATCAGCTGTTCACTCGAATCATTTCGCCAGATCGGGGCAAAGCTACTGATAGTTGGAACAATCCCTCTTTTAACAGTGCTGACAGCCCACGCCGCGAACCCCAGTGATACCGACATCGACGGTGATGGGATCCCAAATAGCGTCGATATCGATGATGACAACGATGGCATCCTTGATACGGAAGAAGGCTCCTCGCAAACCGACAACATTCAGGATTCTGGTGTCGACGGCGCTTTAGACGCTTCTAATGTCTCTTTCGGCATAACCAGTACCGATCCGGATGTTCCTGGTACCCCGCACTTTATCGATTCTATTACCGTCAGTGGTGTAAACGCATTAATGGATGGCGTCTACGACGATTTGATTACACCAGATTCAGTAGTAACTGACTTCTCGGTATCAGCTAACCAGAGAGTTCGTCGCGTGGACAACGGTGTGTTTGTTGCAGACGTCAACATAGACGCAAATTACGACGATTTAATCGTGCCAGCTTTTCAGGATCTGAACCTGCAAAATTTCCAGCTGCTGGACACAGAAGATTTTACAGCCGATTCATACACACTTTTCTACGACACGCCAGTTATCAGTAACGCTGGTGGGTTCGTAGCGTTTACCGAAAGAAATGGCAACAACCCATTGCAAGCGGAAGCGTACGATATTGACGATAATTTTCTCGGGTCAATAAATCTTGTAACATCTGACTACATCAATACCAATCATGTAGCCAATGTCAATCAAGACATCTATCTCGCGATGTACGCTATTGACGATCTGGCGCCAGTCGGTAGCGAAATTGCGAGCATTCGCATCACCTTGCTCGGCAATACCAGCGACGGCCCAGATGGAAAGGTGTTCATTTATGGCGACGCGAACCGACTCTCCACCGGTATTGATACCGATGGTGATGGAGTATTCGATCACCAAGATCTTGATAGCGACAACGACGGCATCCCCGATCTACAGGAAAACGGTGCTACCTCAATACAATTGCTAACAGATACAAACGGCGACGGCATTATTTCAGTAGCCGAAGCTGCGGTACCTAATAGTGGTGTCGCCGATGCAGATGGCGATGGGCTTTTCGACATCTTCGATGCAGATAACAACGACATAAGCGACGCAGCATCAATCGGAAACGTCGCAGTAGATACAGACAACGACGGCATTGTAGATTTTCTGGATCTGGATTCTGACAATGATGGCTTGACCGACGCTATTGAAGCTGGTGGTACAGACAGCAATGGCGACGGTCTGATCGATGGTTTCGTCGATGTCGACTGTAATGGTTGGCACGATACGGTACAAGCAACTCCGTTGCCTGTCGATGACTTTGACGGCGATGGCACGCAGGATTTTCGTGATCTGGATTCGGACAACGACGGATTAACTGATACTTTCGAAGCCGGCGGTGCTGATACAACAGGTAACGGAATCATCGATGGATTCACCGACAGCAATGACGACGGACTTGACGATGCCACTGCTGCTGCCATGTTGCCTAGAGAAGACACTGACGGGGACGGCAATGTCGACTATCTGGATCTTGATTCAGATAACGACGGCATAACAGATGCCACTGAAGCAGGTGGAACAGACACCAATGGTGACGGTGAAATTGATGGCTTCAGCGATAGCAACGATGATGGCCTCAATGACGCAACACTGACGACACCTCTGCCAGTAGACGATTTTGACAATGACGGTATTGAAGACTTTCGCGACCTCGATTCGGACAATGATGGTATTACCGATTCTTACGAAGCCGGTGGCGTTGACAACGATGGTAACGGTGAGATCGATGGTTTCACCGACAGCAATGACGACGGTCTCGACGACGCTACAGCAACTACTGCATTACCTATAAGCGACACAGACTCTGATGGTAATGTCGACTACCTGGATCTCGATTCAGACAACGACGGCATAACAGATACTACTGAAGCAGGTGGAACTGACGCCAATGGTGATGGTGAAATTGACAACTTCAGCGACGGCAATGATGATGGTCTCGATGACGCAACCGCGGGCGCTGCCCTGCCTCTGAGCGATCAAGACGGCGATACCGACCCTGACCATCTGGACCTCGACTCTGATAACGACGGCTTGAACGACATCATTGAATCAGGTGGTGTGGATAGTAATGAAAACGGTACTGTCGACAACTTCACCGATTCAGATAACGATGGTCTCGACGACAACGCAAGCTCACCGGTTGGTGACTTCGATAATGACGGCATTGCGGATCACGTTGATCTGGATTCCGACAACGACGGAATACCAGACAGCATTGAAGCTGAAAACGGTTCAGTCGACAGCGATGGCGATGGCCAACCAGATCACCTGGACCTCGATTCGGATAACGATGGTCTTACAGATGCATTCGAAGCCGGTGCTACAGGTTTGGATGCTGATTCTGACGGCATCGACAATACATTTGATGCGGACTTCACTGGTGGTGCGGACGCAAATAATGATGGCGTTGACGATAATGCAACAGCGCAAGACTCTGATGCTGACGGTATAGCCGATTACCTCGACCTTGATTCAGATAACGATGGCTTGACTGACGCCAGCGAAGCCGGGCTTGATGATGCAACGGGCGACGGCATCGTTGATGGCTTTGTAGACAACAACGATGATGGTCTTGATGACGCACTCGCCGCAGTTCCTGCAACACCTGCGGACACCGACTCAGATTCTATCCTCGACTACCTCGATCTCGATAGTGACAACGATGGTGTACCTGATGTTGTGGAAGCTGGTGGTGAGGATATTGATAGCAATGGCACAGTAGATAGCTTTATAGATTCCAATGACGACGGTCTTGACGATGGGGTCGCTCTCGCACCTCTCTCACAACCTGATACTGACAATGACACTGTAGCCGACCACCTTGACCTTGATAGTGACAACGACGGCTTAAGTGATACAACTGAAGCTGGCGGTTCTGACCTCGATGGCAACGGTATTATCGATGGTTTCGCCGATACGAATGATGACGGCTTGGCAGATTCAGTAGCAGCCACCGCACTACCTGTTACCGATAGTGATAACGATGGAACAGCTGACATGTTGTCAGAGGATTCAGATGCAGATGGTATTCCTGATGCGGTAGAAGCAGGCTCGAATCCAAACGACCCTGTTGATACCGACAATAATGGTGTACCAGATTTTCAGGACCTGGACTCCGACGGCGACACTATCCCTGATAGCGTTGAAGCTGGTA
>CAYULV010000086.1:3402-7294 GCA_964445655.1 uncultured Granulosicoccaceae bacterium
GATCCATTAAACCCTACCGACACTGATGCCGATGGCGTTGCTGATTTTCTCGAAAGAGATTCTGACGACGACGGTATTCCAGATACTTTGGAAGCTGGTAGTGATCCAGTCAATCCGGTTGACACTGACAATGATGGAACACCTGATTTTCGTGATCTGGAATCCGATGGCGATGGCATTCCTGATAATATTGAAGCGGGTAGCGATCCAAGCAATCCAGTAAACACGGGTACCGGTAGCGAATTGGATTTCTTATCAGAAGATTCTGATGGCGATGGCATTCCTGACAGTGTTGAAGCGGGTGCTGATCCAACAAATCCTGTTGACACCGATGGCGACGGAAACGCCGATTTTCTCGACACAGACTCTGATAACGATGGCATACCAGACAGTGTTGAGGCCGGTAACGATCCAACGAATCCTGTCGATACCGACGAAGATGGCGTTGCAGATAACTTGCAATTGGACTCTGACAGCGATGGCATCCCTGACATGATAGAAGCAGGTAGCGACCCAACAGCACCTACCGATACTGACGGTGACGGAGATGCGGACTATCGTGATCTGGATACCGACAACGACGGCGTTGACGATTCTGTTGAAGCTGGATTGGATCCAACCAATCCTGTTGATACAGACGGCAACGGTGTCGCTGATTTTCAGGAACCGCCTGAAGGAGTTACACCACCAGTAACACCACCTGCCCCTGCTGACGTTGCGGATAACGATGGTGACGGCATTCCAGACAGCATTGAGATCGGTGGCGACTCATCGAACCCGATAGATACTGATAATGACGGTGTACCTGACTTTATGGATATCGATTCAGACAATGATGGTCTGCTCGATTCTGATGAAGTCGGTGGCGACGTCAACTCTCCACTGGACACCGACAGAGACGGCATTGCTGACTACGTTGATCTGGACAGTGACAACGACGGTTTGACAGACGTTTTCGAAGCTGGCGGCACTGACGCCGATGGCAATGGTGTTGTTGATGGCTTTGTAGACGCAAACTTCGACGGCCATGACGACAACACAGCAGCTGCCCCACTACCTGACGTTGATAGCGACGGCGATGGCTATGTTGATCACCTCGACCTTGATGCTGATAACGATGGTCTGCCAGATATATTCGAAACAGCCGGTGCGTCTGTTGATGCCAACGGTGATGGCGTTGTCGATGATCTGACCGATATCAACAATGACGGCTTGGCAGACAATGTAATTGCCAACACAATCGTTGATACAGATGGCGACGGTTCAAGCAATCATCTGGATCTCGATTCCGACGCGGACGGCATCAATGATCTTGTCGAAGCAGGCGGAGACGATCTTAACAACGATGGCCTTGTTGATACGTGGACGGACACCGACGGCGACGGTATTACAGATGCCGTGGACTTTGATGTGACAGGTGGCGAAGACGTTGACGGGGATAGCATTGATGACTTCGCAGATGCAGACTTCGTTGCACTACCAGATACAGATGGCGACGGCATTGTAGATGACTTCGATAGCGACTCGCAGGGCACCGGTTTTCAACCAGCAACTGCCGCAGGCGAAATAGTAAACACAGCGAACTTCCCAGATGCTGATGGCAATGGATTGATTGATGTTCTAGAGCCAAATATTGCGGATCCGGAGCTCGGTTCAGCTATTGTTCGAACGGGCTTGAGCGGAAGTGCCTGCTCGATCGGAGCGAGCAGTGGCGGCGTATCAGATCCACTGCTGCCCCTACTCGGCTTATTGGCAGCTGGTGGTGTGATGATGCGTCGCCGAAAGGCTGTTCTGATTAAGCACTAGCGGCGATAAGCATTCTGGGGTAGCGATACCCCTGTAGCCCATGAATAAAAAAGCCGGCACTAGTTGCCGGTTTTTTTATAGCTTAATTCACTGCTGCCCCGCCGCTTTCATTTGCTGCTAAGTTAACGAGACATCGTTGATCAAACAGAAGTCAGCAGAGGCCACAGTAGTCAAATATTGATCGTAATGAGACAAAGGATCATAGCCAGGCTGTCAAAACAAAACCCAGGAGTGCCGACATTATCAGCACTCTGACTATTCCCCAATGGAACTTGAATATCGCTATTGCGCAAAGTCCGGTAAGCAATACGACGCGGTAATCAATACTTGCCCAATCAGGCACCCATAGCTTGAATATTCCAAATTCATTGATAACAACCGTCCCAAACCACACATGCAGGGCAAACCAGACTGACAGATTTAAAATGACACCCACTACTGCGGCAGTTATGGCAGACAAAGCACCTCTGAGACGTGGCTGCGCGCCTATCCAATCGATATAAGGCGCCCCAGCAAAGATCCATAAAAAACACGGTACAAACGTTACCCATAGCGTCATCCCCGCAGCGAGCAGGCCAAGCGCGACGCCTCCTTCTCGAAAGCCTGCCAGATAAGCAACAAACTCAGTCACAAGTATTAAAGGTCCAGGCGTAGTTTCGGCCAGCCCAAGCGCATCGACCATTTCGCCAGCGCTCAACCAGCCAAACCCTGTCACTACATCTTGTGCAAGGTATGCGAGAACTGCATAGGCACCACCAAAGGTCACAACCGCCAGACGAGAGAAAAAAGCACCGACATCAATCAGGAACCCCTGATTACCAACTAAGCCGAGCAGAATAAAAGGCGCCACCCAAAGCAAAAGCCAGAAAAAAACTGTCTTTACAGTCGATAGTGACATCGATGCATTTAGCGACACCAATTTGTCATTTGTCGTGATTGAAGTCTCTTGACTTCGCCAGAACCCGAACAAGCCTGCAGCTAGCACAATCAATGGAAAAGACAGATCAAGGAAAAATATACCGACAAACGACAACGCTGCGATAAGCCAATGAATCGGGTCTCCCAAGGCACGGCGAGATACTCTGAGCAAGGCTTCGATGACAATAACGATTACAGCCGCTTTGATACCCAAAAATAATGTGTTCACTATGTTCACATTGCCGAGCACTGCGTACAACGCAGCTAAAGCCAATACCAGCAACGCACCTGGCACCACAAACAACAAACCAGCAGTCAAGCCACCACGTACACCATGCAATCGCCAACCCGCATAGGTGGCGATTTGCATGGCCTCTGGCCCTGGCAACAGCATACAAAAGCTCAAGGCGTTCAAATATTGTTTTTCATCGAGCCACCGCTTTTCATTGACAATAATGCGATGCATCAACGCAATCTGTGCAGCTGGCCCACCGAAAGATAAACACCCTATCTTGAGCCAGACAGAAAACGCTTCAAAAAAACTCACTGGTTTGTTCATGGATCATGTACGCCGTGAGGTCATCGGCCAGTCATGCCCTTCATCAGTCGCATCACGACACCAGCGAAATAGCGCGTCGTAGAGCAGCATACCCGCATCCAGTTGTTCAAGATCATCCGAGTACATGCGTGACAAACCTAATGACGCAGCCAACAATCCTGCAGCCTCGGGTGCCAAGTCATGACGATTTGTATCAGCCGCACGAACAATAGTGGCAAGCCGATTTAGCGGTTCACTAGCTAAACAAAACTCCTCAAGCATCGTATCGAAGGTGCAAAATTCACCACGGTGACTCCAGAACACATCTTCAATATCAAAGGGTGTTGCGTTGAATTTCTCAGCAACTGCCTCGACTGCGGACGCTGTAACAAATATGAACTGCGCATGCGGATCGACAAATCGCCGAATCAACCATGGACAGGCAATGCGATCAATCTTCGGTCGAATCCGTGTCACCCACAAACTATGTCCATGTTCATTATGTACGGGTACACGGTCATGAGGAACCAACGGCAGTCCGGCATCGCGCCACTTGAAATGGCCACCTTCCAACACTTCTGCATGAACACCTGCACAACGAAGCAGGGCCGCAGCACCTTCACTCAGCTT
>CAYULV010000086.1:7394-8736 GCA_964445655.1 uncultured Granulosicoccaceae bacterium
CAATAGCCTCCGAGCTACTCATCACATCTCTGATTACTCAAAATCCGTATTTTCCGTGCCCACATTTTACGCAGTGCTTGTATAGTTAGTATTTTTCTGGGAACGGTAACGTGAACATAAAAATTGATAATATCAACCAAAGTATTTTACGCCTTCTGCAAGAAGATACTCGGCTATCAATTGCAGCAATCGCCGACAATGCAGGAATCTCAACCAGCCCGTGCCAGAAACGAATAAAGCAGCTTGAAAACCAGGGTGTAATTACGAACTACAGCGCAAATATCGAAATTTCCAAAATATGTACCAGTGTGACTTTTTTAGCAGAAATCACACTGCAAGAGCACGACAAGAATGCTTTTAAAAATTTTGAAAAAGTGATTATGGAAGAAGACACACTGGTTGAATGCGAACAAGTATCCGGCTCTTACGATTATTTTGCTCGTTTTGTCTGTAAGGATATAGAAGACTACAAATCTATTTCTGATCGGCTTCTTTCCAAGTCTCCTATTAAAAGCATCCAAAGCCATTGTGTTCTGTCAAAAGTAAAGCGTTTCACAGGTTATCCCCTGAACTACCTTCTCGACAATGAAAATTGAAACAAAAAACGTGACATTCATTGCCCCGCGCAAATATCGGCAGACCTACGTACTTTGACCGGTATTTGGCAGGGTTTCATCAAGCCACAAACACTCCCTGCAGCCATTTTCCTCAAAAAAACGAATTTTCCTGTTTCCATATCAATATTTGATAAATATTATTCTTTGGCGTTTGTATTTGATATTTAATTTCTCAGCTTTATCGGATCATAGTTTTATGAAAAAGGGCCGCTCTATATGGTTTCTTTTAACGATAAAATGGCTTAGTAAATATCATGACGCAGAAACGCTGTTGTATTGTAGGGATGCCAGTCCAATGTGGCACACATGTTAATGGATGTGTCATGGGACCAGATGCATTTCGAACCGCTGGTCTCAGCGAAACCCTGACCGAACAAGGCGCTACCGTCTTTGATTACGGAAACCTGGAAGCAAATGCGCATACGCCTGTTGCGCACAAAAATTCTAATATCAAGCAATTGACAGAGGTCGTATCCTGGACCAAAACAATAGAAGCCGCTGCCTACGATGCCATCTCAACTTATGACCTACCCATATTTCTAGGCGGTGATCATAGCCTGTCTGCTGGCACCGTACCCGGTGTAAGCAAGTACGCCCGAGAGCAAGGCAAAGAGCAATTCGTACTGTGGCTGGATGCTCATCCAGACTTTCATAATCTTGCCAGCACCGAGAGTGGCAACCTCCATGGAACCCCGGTCGCCTACTTTTCTGGCCAAGCAGGTTTT
>CAYULV010000086.1:8836-10972 GCA_964445655.1 uncultured Granulosicoccaceae bacterium
GGCGCTACTTTCAGAGAAGCCCACCACATCATGGAAATGTTACATGAAAGCGGTTTGGTTACCTCATTGGATTTGGTAGAACTTAATCCATTTCTAGACGAACGTGGAAAGACAGCATCGTTAATGGTCGATCTTGTCGCTAGCTTGATGGGACGTAAAATTCTGCATCGTCTACCAAGACTTTGCGGATAAGACCCATTCCTGTTCACGAGATATTTTTTTCAACATAGAGAAACCCAGACTATGACCTCAATGGCAGTTGAAACACTTCAAGAGAACCCTTCGGATCTAGCAATGGTTCCATTCGTCAGTGTTGAAAATATGATGAGCATCATCAATATTCGAACACTACCGGTCATTATCAGGGAGATTGCTGAATATATCGAAGCAGACTTTCTATCATGGGAGTCTTTTGACAAAACGCCACGTGTCGCTGCTCACTCTTCTGAAGGTGTGATCGAATTGATGCCTACCAGCAACGGCGAAAACTATGGTTTTAAATATGTCAATGGACACCCTGCGAATATGTCGCGAGGCTTTCAGACAGTTACCGCTTTTGGTGTATTGGCACGAGTAGACAACGGATACCCGATACTGGTCTCTGAAATGACGATCCTGACGGCTCTTAGAACAGCTGCGACATCGGCGATTGCGGCCAAGTATCTAGCGCCAAAGCAATCAAAAGTCATGGGTATGATCGGCAACGGTGCGCAATGTGAATTTCAGGCTTTGGCGTTCAAGGAAGTCATCGGCATTGATACCGTCAGACTCTATGACATTGACCCGGAAGCCACCAAAAAAGCTGTTTGCAATTTGCAAAACTCAGGACTGAATGTTATTGCCTGCACATCCGCTGAAGAGGCTGTTCTGGACGCAGACATAATAACTACCTGCACCGCAGACAAGCAATACGCAACGGTGCTGGGTGACAACATGGTGAGCTCTGGTGTACATATCAATGCTATCGGCGGTGATTGCCCAGGCAAAACTGAACTCTATGAAGGCATTTTGCACCGCTCGGATATTTTCGTAGAGTACCCACCCCAAACACGTATTGAAGGTGAAATTCAGCAATTGGATGAGGATCATCCTGTAACTGAATTATGGACTGTTATCGCCGGGAAAAATAAAGGCCGAACATCTGATAGTCAGATCACTTTGTTTGACAGCGTTGGTTTCGCCACAGAGGACTTTTCAGCACTTCGATATATACATGATCAACTCGAAAAAACTGGTTGCTACACAGATTTGGACATGATCGCAGATCCAGACAACACCCGAGACCTTTTCGGCATGATCAAGCGCTCGCAAAGCAGACAACCACTAAAAATACAACGATAATTTGTTTTCATACCTGGCAATCCTATGCAAGCTCAAGCAATCCAATCGAATTCGGCAACCGCGTCTGACGCGGTTATCGAACTATCCGACATACACAAAAAATATGGGGCGCTTGAAGTTCTAAAAGGGATATCACTCACCGCCAACCGAGGGGATGTCACTGTACTAATAGGCTCCTCTGGTTCTGGAAAGAGCACACTATTACGCTGCGCCAATCTCCTCGAAATACCTGCCAGTGGACAGATAAGCCTATCAGGTGAAAAAGTACTTTGGAAAAATACCCGTACCGGACGTATCCCAGCTGATCAAAATCAGATACGTAGAATGCGTACAAACTTATCCATGGTGTTCCAGCAATTTAACCTGTGGGCGCATCTGACAATCCTGCAGAATGTAACTGAGGCACCTATCTCAGTGCTGCGAATGAACCGTCAAGATGCGGAATCCCTGGCAATGGACCTCCTGGAAAAAGTCGGGATTGCCGATAAGGCCAATCATTACCCATCGCAACTCTCTGGTGGCCAGCAACAACGTACGGCTATTGCGAGAGCGCTGGCCATGAACCCGGCAGCAATGTTGTTTGATGAACCAACAAGCGCACTGGATCCAGAACTTGAAGCTGAGGTAGTTCAAGTCATAAAACAATTGGCCAATGAAGGGCGCACCATGCTGATTGTGACTCACGATATGAAGCTAGCTTACGATGTCGCCAATCACGTCATTTTTTTACATCATGGACAGATAGTCGAAGAAGGCACACCGGAGAAAGTATTCAAACAGACTCGATCCGAAAGA
>CAYULV010000086.1:11072-13909 GCA_964445655.1 uncultured Granulosicoccaceae bacterium
AGAAATTATCAAAACAATATCTATTTCAGGTATTTAAATTGGCGATGCATCTACGTAATAGTCATGCAGACTTCATATCACCACTATTGGAGAACTATCGATGAAAAAACTGAAACTATCAATAGCACTTGGCGCAATGCTTGGTGCGAGCACTGGCTTCGCAGCTGATGTAAGAATCGGCACTGAAGGCGCTTATGCACCATGGAATTTCCTCGATGACAACGGCAAGTTGGCCGGCTTTGAAGTTGATCTCGGCAACGAACTCTGCAAGCGTGCAGAACTCGAATGCGAATGGGTAGTCAATGAATGGGATTCCATTATTCCTAACCTGAAGGCTGGCAACTATGACGTGATCATGGCTGGCATGTCCGTCACTGAAGAACGTCGTGAGACAATTGAATTTAGCGCCGAATACTACCCGCCCGACCCGTCCAGATATGCGGGAACACCAGGCGTTAAGGTTGACTGGGATAATATGCAGAATCTGAAAATTGGTGCACAGGCAGCGACCATTCACGCAGCCTATCTCGAAGCTAATCTAGCTGCCAACAATACTATCCTGCAATACGAAACTCCGGACCAGTCAGTCGCCGACCTTGTCGCCGGGAATATCGACGTTCTGTTGGCAGATAATTCGTTTCTTGCGCCGATTGTTGAAGGTAGCGGCGGTGCAATCGCGTTGGTCGGCCACGAAGTCAGTATCGGTGGTGGTGTAGCAATGGGTCTGCGTAAGGATGATGGCGAACTTATAGGCAAGCTCAACAGTGCACTGGCAGAAATGAAAAAAGACGGATCTGTCGACAAACTGATTATGGAATACTTTGAAGTTGGCCCTTTCTACGCCGAATAGCTTCGAGTTCTAGCACTATTTGCAGTAGTCGGAGAGGAAAATCCTTTCCGACTACTCTGTAAATACCCTCTCCATATTCCTTGCTCAAGTTGAATGATCTGACTTCGAACAGCATCAGCCTACCGTCGACGAAAACTTCACGATGTTTGAAACACTCGCAAACTGGACCACTTTGAATGTTTCCGAGGAAGCAGGCGGCTGGGTTCAGTATTTTACAAATGGCAAACATCTAGCCTGGTACGCGAGCGTCCGTTTCACGCTAATGGCCGCTCTAATAGGCGGATTGCTTGCCGTCTTGTTTGGTGTGCTTGGTGCGGCCGCCAGGCGTGCCGCATTTGCACCACTCAGATGGCTGGGCCTGGCCTACACCACGATGGTGCGCGGCATTCCCGATGTATTGTTTTTTCTGTTTTTCCCTCTGGCATTCGAACAATTGGTTGAGTTTGTGATGTCACGACGGTTGTGCTCCGCTGAAGATCTCGCAGGGTCAGCCTGGCCACCTTGTGAAGCTGCGCAATGGTACCTGTCAACGACTGAATACTTCATCATGGCCTGCGTGTCATTGGGTATTGTCTACGGTGCTTTCGCCGCGAATGTTGTACACGGAGCGATGAACTCCGTACCAAAAGGTCAATTGGAATCTGCACGTTCCTATGGCTTTACCAATAGACAAATATTCTGGAACTTCCAGGTGAGGCAAATGTGGATTTATGCCTTGCCCGGCCTGTCAAATGTATGGATGTTACTACTCAAGGCCACAAGCTTTTTGTCCTTACTACAGATTGCCGATATCGTTCAATGGGCAGAAAGACTCGGTGCACCAAACTATATTGCGCGTGTTGGCCTGGTTCATCCGGATTGGCGCTGGAAGTACTACATAGTGCTTTTTCTATTTTATATTCTATTGACCGTCATATCTGAGCGCATATTCGAATGGCTTCAAAGAAATGCAAGCCGTGGCATGGCTTTACACGGACACAGCTGACATGGACTGGATAGTTAATAGTGCGATAATGCAAGACATCATCACACTAGCCAAACCTGCAACGTTCAATATTTATTTTGCACTCGTATCCATACCTCTAGGATTTCCTTTTGCAATCCTGCTTGCGGTGATGAAAAACAGCTCTAATTGGGCTATTTCGTATATCGCACGTATGTACATTTACGCATTCAGAGGGTCACCGCTCTTTATACAGTTTTTCATGTTTTATTCGATATTACTGGCTTTCAACCTAAGTCACTGGAAGCCAATGGGTATTGACCATATCATCATGCACCCTTTGTTTATCGGTCCATTTGTTCTTATTCTCAATACCAGCGCCTATGCTGCAGAGATTTTCTATGGTGCTCTAAGGTCACTCCCCATGGGGGAAATCGAAGCCGCCCAGGCATTCGGCATGAATCGCTGGCAGATTTTTAAAACCGTGACCTGGCCAAATATTTTGCGACTATCCTGGCCTGCATACACCAATGAAGTCGTATTTTTATTTCATGCCACGGCACTGGTGTACTTTACGCTGCCCGTTATTAATGAGCAAAAAGATTTGATGAACAAAGCGGGTGAGCTGTTTGAACGAGACTACAATGTTTTCCTGCATTTCAGTGTCGCAGGCTTGTATTTCCTGGCCATAACCCTGGTTATTTTTTATATCTCCAGCCTAGTCTATAAAAAATTGATTGCACATCTGGATATCGATGCAAACTTGAAAATAAAACCAAGCTACATAAGGTAGCTGATGATAGTTTCGTCCGACGCCATCCTTGCCCAGACCAATTTCCGCAACAGTGCTCAAGCGTTAAAGTTAGACATGGTTTCGTCATGACAACGCTCGGGATACCAGGCCAGCGCCGCAGGACACAGCGCACTGGCTGCAGAGCTTTTAGTATTTATTTACACGCGGCTCAACCAAATCACCGTTAATTAGTACCACATAGGTTGCACGCTTTTCTCCTCTCACCTTTACTTTGTAATACCAAAGCGTAT
>CAYULV010000087.1:0-2463 GCA_964445655.1 uncultured Granulosicoccaceae bacterium
ATACTTACCGAGCACCGAATTGGTCTGGTGCATGGAAGGCTTAAACCGCGCGACAAGGAAGCCATCATGCAAGCTTTTAAAAATCGCGAAATTGATCTCCTAGTTGCAACAACTGTGATTGAAGTTGGTGTAGACGTACCGAATGCTTCACTGATGATCATTGAAAATGCAGAACGCCTCGGTTTATCGCAATTACATCAGTTGCGTGGTCGAGTAGGGCGAGGAAGTGCTCAGTCAAGTTGCATACTGTTATACCAAAGCCCTTTGTCCAACAATGGGCGTGAACGGCTTGGCATCATGCGAGAAACGAATGATGGATTTGTCATCGCACAAAAAGATCTGGAACTGCGCGGGGCAGGTGAAGTCCTGGGTACCCGTCAAACCGGTCTCGCCGAATTCAGAATCGCCGAACTCGGTCGCGATGATGATCTACTCGATGAGGTAAGCGATATTGCCGATACCTTGTTGCAATCCCATATGGAAAACGTACAAGGTCTTATCCGCCGCTGGATTGGCGATGAGAACAAGGAATATGGTGGTGTGTAGATGTGTAGGCGTGTAGGCGTGTAGGCGTGTAGGTGTGCTGTGTTTACCGGCGGCTTTCCAGCCACAGCCGAGCAAGCCGTTCTGCCTCGTCAATTTCAACAAGGTTCATTTGCGCCGAAACCAAAGCAAGATGTTTTTTCATCAACTCGTTGCCGCTGGCATCTGCAATTCGCAACCAGCGATAGGCTTGCACAAGATCCCTGTCGGTACCAACACCTTCAAAATGCATGAAAGCCAGATCATGTTGGGCAAATTCATGCTGTTGCTCAGCCGCTAAACCGTACAGCCTGACCGCTTCAGCCTTGTTGATCGGCAGGCCCCAGCCGTTGTCATAGAGAACGCCCAGTCGATACTGAGCATCGGCAAGCCCTTCGTCAGCAGCCTTTTGGTACCAACATATCGCGGCGGTATCGTCTTGCGTGATTCCTCGACCAAACTCATAGGCCATCCCGAGTGCAAATTGCGCGTCAAGAGAGCCTGATTGCGCTTCGGTGTATAGCATCTGTATCTGAGGATCATCGTGCGATTCGAGTGCATCGTCGTCCTGCCCCGCCAGCACAGATACAGGTAAAAGCAGTATGAAGCTTAGTATTGCGATCAAAGATCTATTCATAATCACGCCATAGTCAGTCGTTAGCACCCATAGGGTATCAGCACCGATACTTGAAACTTAGCCAAAATTCAAGGGCTTTTCCACTCAGGAATTTGTAAGAATTCGTGGCAACCCCTATTGCTAGGACATTCTCAGCCACAGTTAGTGCGAGTAACATAATGCTTGGATCTGCTTTTTTTAACAGAGACATGCCAAGTGTGATGAAATTCGCACAGTCTCTACGTAGAGTGTTTTTGGCGGCATCAGGTTAGCGGTTCGGCAGAAAAAAGCAGTAGAGCTAGAATTCGCTTGTCAGCTACTTTTTTAAAACGTCAGTTATCGAATATCATTGAAACACGACAAGTTACTCACGTGGGACATTATCAGTAGCAATGTATGTAAGTCGGAATATTTGAGGTGATAGCAGTCATTGATTTCTCGGCTCAGTTTGGAGGTAGGGAAGCAGCGGCCGCTCTATTGCCACATTTCAAAGCACTGAAAGCTGTAGCGAGTGGTCTTGTAATAGAAAATTTCCCTTTTAAAAAAATAGCCTTTATCTTAAGAGTTGATGGTGAGGTAAACTCGTACAATCTTTCTGGGCCCGGTAATCTGGATTTTGATCAGGATAACTATGTGTCGGTAGACCTCGGAATTAAGCGAGATGAGTACGAAAGTTGCGCTATCGGTGCGATGCAATCAATAATTAAATCTTTGCGCTTAAGCATCGAATTCTTGAAAAACTCGAATGATGCCAGACTCGAAGAAATAGACTTCAGAAGTTTGGAAGATGTCCTAAGTCAGTTGATAAAATCGTACGAAATTACTGCTGCCGAGTAAAAATATTGCTTTTCCAGTGATGTTCCACAGGGTGGAACGTATAAATTAATTGAGCCTGAGACTGGTCAAGTTAAAAGCTTCGACTCAAGTGTGATGAAATTCACACAGTCTCTACGTAGAGTGTTTTTGGATGTTTTATAAAAAAGTTAACAGTACTAAGTGATTATCTGAGTTTGTAGATTTGATATGACGGAGAAGGCCATGCTATTCGCAGTTCGGTTTGAAGATGATCAGCAAATCCGTGATCAGAAAGCAGTATCTGGATGCGCATATCGCCTGGCTCGATCAACACGCTGACACTGTGCTGGTTGGAGGTTCACTACGTGTAGAACCCGACGCCAACCCGGTAGGTGGTTTATGGATAGTTAAAGCTTCGTCAAAGGAAGCGGTCGAAGCCTTGATCGAAACAGATCCGTTCTGGCAACAACGTCTTCGCAGCAATGTGGAAATATTGTATTGGTCGAAAGCATTTGAAGATCGGCAAGTTC
>CAYULV010000087.1:2563-3909 GCA_964445655.1 uncultured Granulosicoccaceae bacterium
CGCAGCAATGTGGAAATATTGTATTGGTCGAAAGCATTTGAAGATCGGCAAGTTCCAGTATAAAAAACTCCTAGCTCCTGTCATTTAACACGAAACTCCTAACCCAGAACACCGACGCTAAGAAACCTGACGCACACACCAGTCCCACAACTTCTCCCGCTCAGAGTTCGTGTCGCTTTCACGCGTCGCACGAGACATATAAGGCGAACGAATTGCCCGGTCGTGCCAGAAAAAACCACTACGCTTAAGCACAGAGTCTGCAGCGCTTAACCACACCAAGGTATCCGCACCATTCAGTCCTGATCGAAGTAAACCTAGTGGTCCGAGCAGTTTTGAAAATCTGGGTAATGCTTCGTTGATGCCAGGCGTCGCGACCCATCCTGGATGCAGCGCATGAAACACGCACTTATCATGAGCGACCTTGGCTGCCCACGTTGCATTCAAGCTCACCTGCGCACGTTTGGCGCGTGCATATTGCTGTGCACCCTGATAGCTGGCATCGGGCATTTGCAGTTCATCGACATCAAGCGTTGCCGTATACATCCCGCCCGAACTCATCGTCAACACTCGACTGGTTTGTGGACCAGATAGGAGTTTGTCCAGCAATAATGTATTCATCAAAAAAGGTGTGGTCACCATCAATTCGACGGCCAGATCTGTCCCGTTGCTGGCGTGGCGACGTGTATTGAACAAGGCACCGGCGTTATGTACCAGTACATCGATATGCGGCAGCATTGCATCAAGCTCAGCACAGACACGGCGTACGTCTGATTGTTCTCCCAGATCGCCAATCACAGCGCGAATATTGTCGTTGCCTGTTTCCCGCTTAAGCTGGTCAATCAGTGCTTCGGTCTTGTCTGCGTCACGCGCGACTATGACTAACGATGCACCTAGCTGCGCATACAGGCGCGCGCTGATTTCACCGATGCCTGACGTCGCACCTGTCAACACAATAATCCGACCGTCCAGCGAATAACTGTCCAGTGGTGGCCATTTGAACAAGCGTCGTCTGATTGCCGGCCCGATGCTTGAAAAGCTGGGCACGACAGTTCGCTCGATTAAACTATCGATTAGTTGCTGCATAGCCTGAGTACGAATTGCGTATCAAATTGGACGTTATCCGAAGCAGTGTGTCTCAATTTATGGAACGCGCACAACATTCGGGACTCAGGCAAGTCGACAACCGTGATACCTGATGCTGGATTTGGGTAGTGGTGAATGCTGGTTAAAACACGAGATGCTGTAGATAGCACCATTGAGACACTGGTGTGGCGCGGGAGAAACGCTTCAGACGCGGTGACGCGCGCTGCCTATGTCAGTGCCGCGGCTCGTCTACGGGCAGATCC
>CAYULV010000087.1:4009-5887 GCA_964445655.1 uncultured Granulosicoccaceae bacterium
CCATTGAATAAAATGAGCCGCGATGTTCGTTTGATCAATGAACATATCAATGGCAGTCGCACCTTGCCTCGAAAATTTGGTATCGGTCCACGCGCAGCGGTCATGGGATATGTCATCACCGACCCCAGCCTGCGGCTACAGGGCAGGGAACCGTCTAAAAGAGATTCCGTTGCTGTGCTGAGCAGTGATGCCTTGTTCCCGATGTTGTGGAAAAAAGGCACGCGCTGGTCGCAGACGCGTATTGATCGTCTGAGCCCCGAGGCGCTGCTTGAAACTGCCGAGCGATTGATTGCGCATCACGAACCGACAGTCAAGCCAAGTTTGTTAGCCCATTCCAAAGCCGCATGAGGTGATACTCTTCCAGAACTCTGTCAGTCAGGTTCCGGTCGATGATTTCACTAGATGCAGTACACACGCTTGCCTTTGATGCATTGACGGCCAATGGCTTCTCGACGGCGCAAGCCAATGCCATTGCCGCGAACGTCACCATGGCTGAACGCGACGGTTGTACATCTCATGGCTTGTTCAGAATTCCGTTTTATATCGCGGCTCTGAAAAACCCACTGGCCAATGCGCAGGCTGAACCGGTGCTTGGTAATCCCGAATCATCATCTGTGCATAGCGAATCGTCAGTTGTGCATGTCGATGCCTGCAATGGTTTCTGCCCACTGGCGTTACAAACCGGTCTTGGCCCGTTGCAGGAGAAGACAAAACGCCACGGCATTGCGGCGCTGGCGATACACAATACGTTCAACATCGCGGCTTTGTGGCCTGAAGTCGAAACGCTTGCGAATGAGGGCCTGGTGGCATTTGCCTTCACTGCAGCCAATGCCTATGTCGCGCCCGCAGGAGGCACCAAGCCTTTGTTCGGTACCAATCCGATGGCTTTCGGTTTTCCACGCAAAGATCATCCGCCGCTGGTGTTTGATCAGGCGTCCAGTGCCAGTGCTCGCGGAGAAATTCAACTGCATTTACGCGATGGCAAGCCTCTGCCTGAAGGTTGGGCTATCGACAAGCATGGCAAGCCCACGACGGATCCGGCAGCGGCACTTGAAGGTGCACAGTTGCCATTTGGTGGATATAAGGGTTCCTCGCTCGCATTGATGGTCGAGCTATTGGCAGGCGCATTGATCGGGGATATGTTCAGCACTGAATCCAGTGCTGCAGACACACATGGCACGGGCGCGCCATTTGGTGGCGAGTTCATTCTTGCCATAGACCCACATCACTGTGCACCAGATAACCGAACATCCAACCGGCATCTTGATCGGGCGGAATTGCTTTTCGAAGAGCTACTGGGTCAACCCGGAACTCGTCTTCCCTCGGATCGGCGTTATAAAGTCAGAGACGAAAATATAAAAAACGGTGTGAATGTCAATGCGGCATTGCTTGAGGAACTATCACAATCAACAAGCTGACCGGAGGCATACCGAAGCTCGCTGACTACGGACTGTTGATTGGCCTGTCCGCAATCTTTGGCCTCAGTTTTACGTTGACCAATATCAGTGTTGCTGAACTGCCTCCGCTAACGGTCGTGGCGGCAAGACTGTTTCTGGCTTTCTTGATTCTCTACCCGTTGATGAGATTCTACAAAACCAGAATGCCTGCCATGGGCGCGATATGGTGGCCATTGTTTGCCTCAGGTTTTTTTGGTAACGCATTGCCTTTTGGATTGATCAGTTGGGGCCAAGTCCGTGTCGAGGCCGGACTCACAGCCATCTTTATGGCTGCCATGCCATTGGCAACATTAGTCCTCGCACATCTGTTTACCAGTGATGAAAAACTTGACCGTTATAAATTCACCGGTGTGATCTTCGGGCTTATTGGTGTCATGGTATTGATGGGCTGGAACAATCTGTCGCAGCTCGGTGATCAGAC
>CAYULV010000087.1:5987-13861 GCA_964445655.1 uncultured Granulosicoccaceae bacterium
CGTAATTTCAGCAGGGCCAGAAGCTCATCTTTGCTCAGCTCGGCATAACTACGGAACTCCCACCTCATCGTCGCGTCCTAATCATTAGTAGTGTGGGTGCAAGCAAGGCTCCAGCGATGGCGCCATACAGGTGTGCATTGACCACGACGCTGCCACCGGCCACTGATTCACTACCGGGCAGTGGGCCAAAGACTTGTTCCCAGGCGAGCTTTGCGGCGACCAGCGCCAACAGCAAGGCGGCTGATTTGGGATAGGTGCGCAAGTCGGCGATGGCGCCGGCGATGATAAGACCGTGTAAAGTGCCGGAAAATCCGACATATGCGAACACTTCTGGATCGAACAGGTACAGGCCGATACCCACGGCAAGGCTCGACAGGACAGTAATTATCGTCCATTCCATGGCGCCAAAGTGCTGCCACACGAGTGCGACGACCAGTATCAGGCCCGCGCTGTTCATCCACAGGTGGCTCGGTCCAAGGTGCACGAAGTTACCGCTCAGCAATAACCACCACTGGCCGTTGCCGATAGCTTCGCGCAAGTAGCGCAAAGTGTCATCAAGGCCCGCGTATTGCAAACCGATGCACAGAATGACGATAGCACCAGCCAGCCAGTATGACGGTCTGAACAGTAATTCCTTGAGTGATTGAATCATTGGTAATAAGCCTAGTCATAGCCGCTGATGGCGGTGCTATCCTCATGGCAAACCGCGATATTTTAGAATACTGGAGAATCAGACCTTATGGTTAGAAAGCAAGCCGGCTTCACTCTGATCGAGATCATGGTGGTGGTTGCCATCATCGCGATTCTTGGCGCCGTCGTAGTGCCGAAGATCATGGACAACCCGGACAAGGCGCGACAGGTCCGAGCAAAGAACGATATCGGTACCTACAGTTCCGCCCTGGAGCTCTACAGGCTCGATAATTTCACCTATCCAACAACAGATCAGGGGCTGGAAGCTCTGGTGGAAAAACCCAGTGGTGATCCTGAGCCCGCGAACTGGAAGTCTGGTGGTTATGTGAAGAAGCTGAACAAGGATCCCTGGGGCCGCGATTACGTCTATCAAAGTGATGGTGGAGATTTCGAAATCGTCTCACTTGGGCGCGATGGCGCTGAAGGCGGCGAAGAGTTCGACGTCGACATCAGTAATCTGGACTGAGCGCAATCAGAATGGCCTTTCGCAGGCAACAGCATGCTGGCTTTACGCTTATCGAGGTGATGGTCACCATGACCATCATCGCGATATTGGTTGGTGCGGTCGTGTTGAATATCAACTTTCAAAATGTTGGCACTACCATGCGAGACACGGCGCGTCGTACCGCCATGTTGATGGAGCTCGCCTCGGATCAGGCCGTCTATGCTCGCCAGAATTTCGGCATTCGATTTCATCCGAACTCTTATGAGTTCTATGTGCTTGCCGAAGATGAAAGTGGTGAATCGACCTGGCAACTCTTTGAGGATCAACAACTCAAGTTTCGCGACCCAGCTGTTCCCATTGAACTGGCCGTAGACATTTCCGGCTTGCCTATCATCCTTGAGGATCTTGTTGATGAGCTCAATGATGCGACCGACGAAGATCCGATCAAACCGCATGTCATGTTTCTAGCCAATGGTGAAATGATGCCGGACTTTCGCATTGTTTTCACCGACAGCAATAACGAATATGAATACTCGGTCGAAACGGGTGAGGTCGAGCCCGTGGTTGTCGAACAACTGGCAAGCCCATGAAAGACCGTTCCATGAAAAGCTGTAAAAGTCGTTCTGTCGATAATGGTTTTACGCTGATAGAAGTGCTGGTTGCAATGACCATCATCGCTGTGGGTGTCTCTGCGCTAGTCGCCTCCGCTGGTGCCAGTGCCTGGCGTTCCGATTATCTTCGCGAGCGTGAGTTCGGGCGCTGGGTCGCCTCCAACGCCTTGACCGAACTGCAGGTACTTCCTGCCTGGCCCGATATCGGCACCAAAAAAACGACGGTCGAAATGGGTAACACCACTTGGTATCTGAGTACCCAGACGCAGGCTGTTGCTGATCCCGATCTTCGTCGGCTGGATATTCAGGTGCGTCGAGATCAGGATGCCGACAACTATATCTATGTCGTCAGTGGCTTCGTTGGCAATCCCGAGACACGCCAATGATGTGCAAAGCTCTACTCAGAAAAGATCTACGTGGCTTCACCCTGATCGAACTTCTGGTCTCCATGTTCCTGTTGGCGATCCTTGGCACTGCCGGTTTTCAGATGCTGTTCCAGATCACCGCGACGCGTGAGCGAATAGAGGAGACATCAGACCGGCTAACGTCCTTGCAGCGAACCTTTTACTGGATGGCAGAAGATGTCACGCAAATCATCGATCGCCCGATACGCTCCGCCGTCGGTTCAACCCTGCCGGCCGTGCAGTTCAATATCCAAGGTGAAAATCTGTTCGAATTCACCCGTGCCGGTTGGTCAAATCCGGCAGGTGATGTCATGCCGCCGCGCTCGAATCTTCAGCGTGTCGCCTACGCTCTGGAAGAGGATCGTCTGGTGCGTCAATACTGGTACCACCTGGAACCGATCGATGAAGCGCCAACACGTCGTCGCCAAATGCTCGATCAGGTACGGGATGTGAGTTTGCGTTTTCTTGATCAAGCGGGTGAGTGGCAACAAAGCTGGCCGCCAGCGGATCAGGAAGTCCCAGGTCTGCCGCGCGCGGTGGAATTCACCCTGGATCTGGAAGACTACGGTCTGGTCACCCGCATTTTTGCCTTACCCGGATGAATACCTTAAAGCGACAAGATGGCGTTGCAGTCATCATGGCCCTGCTGTGCATCGCATTAGGGACTATAACTATAGTGGCAATCACCAGTCGCCAGAATCTGGATATGCAACGCGAGCGCAATGAGGGTTTCATCCAGCAGGCGCGCGCGTTTGGCGTCAGCGGTGAGCGGTTTGCACAGGCGTTGCTGTATCGGGATCGGCAGGACGGCGCGCGTGAAAATTCGGATTCACTAGACGATGACTGGGCACAGACAATTCCGCCAGTGCCGATCGACAATGCGACAATGCAAGGCTGCATCGTGGACATGCAAGGGCGATTTAATTTGAACAATCTGGTTGATGCAGAAGGCAATGCGGCTGAGTTTTATGTCGGTCAGCTCCAGCGCCTGCTGACTGAGCTCAATATCGATGAGGTCAAGGCACAGGCCGTGGTGGACTGGATCGACACGGATGTGGACGCCTTGATTCCTGATGGCGCCGAGGATGATTACTACACCGGACTAGATACGGCTTATCGTGCGGCTAACGCACCGTTTGCCAGCGTATCCGAGCTGCAACTGGTCAAAGGATTCAGCTTTTCGATTGCGGAAGAGAAAGAAGACTATGACCTTTTGATACCGCATATTTCAGCATTGCCGACAACCAATGGACCCACCGCGGTGAATGTGAATACAGCAACGCCTGAAGTATTGGCGTCTTTATCTGAAGAGATAAAGCCACTTGCTACCGATCTGTCACGTTGGGAAACCGGCGTTTATGAAGACTATCCCGAATGTGAGAATATCTTCGATCTCGAAGCAGAGGCAGCTGATTCGCTGGTCGCGGACCGCGATCTGACCCCGTTCGAAAGTACCTTGCTGTTTGATCAGGCAGTGGATTCAGCTGATTCCGGTGCAGAAGTTGCCCCCGCAGGCAGCTATGATGTGCGTTCTGATTATTTTCAGGTACGTATTGATGTCGAGGCCAATGGCATCAAGTTATCTCAGTTTACTTTGCTTGAACGAAACGGCGAAGGTGCCACGCGTGTAGTCTATCGATCGCGCGATACGCTCTAGGCTTATGTCAAAGAACATCATCATATTCATGCCTGAAATTGGCGAGGACCATGTGCAGTGGGCCGTCGCCGATGATCGTGGCTCGCTGGCCAGTGATCCTGTTGCAGGTACACTTGCGGAGGCATCTGCAGCGGTTGAAGGCCGCCGGTCCACGCTGGTTGTACCGGGTAACGATGTGTTGCTTGCTGAAGCCCTGGTCCCGGGCGGCTCACAGGCGCGTGCCATGCAAGCGATACCGTTTGCGCTCGAAGATCAGCTGGCCGACGACGTCGACAAACTGCATTTTGCCCTCGGCAACAAAGATCGAGATGACAACTATCCGGTCGCCATCATTGATCGCTCGACGATGGATGCCATCTCCGAACAGTGTCAGGAAGCCGGACTGCGACCGACCAGTATTGTCCCTGAAACACTTGCCTTGCCCAGGCTTGAAGCTATTGATATTGGCGAAGTCTCCTGGACCGCCTTACTCGATGAAGATCAGGCAGTCATTCGACTCAATGGATACAAGGGCTTTGCCACTGACACGAGTGTTGCGAGCTTTATGCTCGAAGGCGCCAAAGGTGACCTGGCTGAAGACTCTTCACCGCTACTGACTATTTATACGACGGATCCCGAGACCAATCTGGTTGTACCTGCTGGTGTCGATACGGAATTGCGTGACTGCGAGAGCCGACTGGCTTTATATGCAGAGGGTCTGGCCAGTGAACCGAACATCAACCTCTTGCAAGGTAGTTACAACCCGAAAACTCAGTTCGACAAGACATGGAAGCCATGGCGTTGGACAGCTGCACTCGCTGCTGTTTTGGTGGGTACGCTGTTTGCCAGCAAATGGTTCGACTACCGGGCACTGAAGTCGGAAGAAAGCTATATCGATCGTGAAATCGCCACAGCGTTTGAATCGGCCTTGCCTGGCGTGCGCATGCAACGCCCCAGACGTCAGATACAGGATGCCTTGAGTGGCGACGGTACTGGCAATACATCGAATTTCACCAACCAGCTTGCCGAGATTGCTGCGAGCCTGTCAACACAGCCTCAAACCAAGGTACGTACCATTGGCTTTCGTAATGGCTCTTTCGATCTTGATCTCAATACTGATGCCGTGCCGACCATGGATGCACTGAAATCGGAACTAAGCAAACGTGGTGCGCTTGAACTGACTCTGCGTTCCTCCAATCGAGAAAAGGACACGGTACGTGCCCGGGTGCGAATCGAATGAAAGAGTGGTATCTCAGACAATCACCGCGTGACCGTATGATCGTTATCGCTGTTGCGGTGTTGGGTTCTATCGGCTTGCTCTATGCACTGGTATGGCAACCGATGCAGAGCAATCTTGCAGCCACTGAACGAAGCATCACGACGAAAAAAGAGACGCTTGCTTTCGTGCGTACGGGCGCGAGCCAGCTCAAGGGACGTGGCAGCAGCACCAGCAGCACAAAAAAAGTATCCGATAAATTACCCTATCTTTTGATGGACCAAGTTATTCGTGAACAGGGTGTGTCTTTACCCGAACGTCTCGAGCCAAGTGGTCCGCGAGGCGCGAGAGCGAGTTTCGGCAGTGTCGAATTCGACAAGCTGGTGACTGTCATCGCTGAACTCGAACTCTATGGATTGAGTGTCGAAACGCTAAGCATCACGCGCCGCGATGAAACTGGCATGGTCAGCGCCAAGATCACCATGGAGAAGAGTTGATGCGCGTTTTGCGCCTGATCCTGCTTGGCATCCTTACCTATGTCATTGCGATGGTGTTTCTGTTTCCTGCAGCACCCGTTGTAAATCATTTCAAACCACAGTTGGGTCCGGTCGCTCTCAATGGTGTCAGTGGCAGCCTGTTCAATGGCAAGATTGACGATGTGCGCTCAACCGACGATTTGCTCCCGCTTGAAGCACGTAATGTCAGTTGGCGTCTTGCACCGGGTGCATTGTTAAAAGGTGGCGCGGGTGTATCCATCGGTTTTGATGCCTATGGTGGGAGTGGTAAAGGGCTGGTGACTGGCAAGCGTTCCGGGGATGTTGAAGTCACGGATTTTGAATTTGACCTGCAAGCCAAGGAGCTCGAACCCTTGTTGCCAGTGCCGATTGCAGAGTTCAGCGGAACCCTGTCCGGTGTCATCGATATGCTGAAACTGGAGAACCAGTTGCTGACCTTTTTCGAAGGTGTCATCAATTGGGAAAATGCTGAAGTTCAGCGTCCGTTTCAGGCATCGCTGGGAGATGTGAACATTGATGTCAAACCTGAAGGTCAAAATTCTCATCTTGCGACGATAGACGCTAGTGGGGGGGACCTGTCCATCGAAGGTACTGTGCTGCTTGGTCTGAATGGCGACTTCACAACAGATGTACTGTTCACGCCAGCTGGCACCGCGTCGCAGTCACTGCTGAACAATCTGCGGCAACTCGGACGAGCGGATGCGCAAGGTCGCGTCAGAGTCAAAGAAACCGGTAACGTCAATCGCTTGTTATAGCGACTGATAACTATTGTCACAATGAAAAACTAAAGTTCTCTGCTGACGACCGATAAGTTGGTAAGTAAGAAGAGAACCAGACCGATGTCTCTCGACGCGGAAACCGCAGATACCTTGATACAACACGCCTTGCGCCTTGCGCGGCAAGCAGGGTCGCGTATCGTTGAGGTGTACGGTACCGAAGTCGATGTGACCATCAAGGCTGACCAGACGCCGGTCACAACCGCTGATATTGCCGCGCATGACATTATTGTCAAAGGCCTGGCCGCCTTGTCCCCACAGTATCCGGTCCTGTCAGAAGAGTCCGAAGACATTCCTTTCAAGGAACGCAATGACTGGAATCGCTACTGGCTGGTCGATCCGTTGGATGGTACACGAGAGTTTATTCGTCGAAATGGTGAATTCACGGTCAACATCGCGCTGATCGAGGACAACAAACCGATTCTTGGTGTCATCACCGCTCCGGTGCTCAACATTGCCTATTATGCGGCTAGTGGCTTCGGCGCCTGCAAGCAGGAAGGCGATCAGACCCCGGTACCGATACACGTGCGGACAGCCCCTGAACAGGTGACCGTCGCCCGCAGTCGGTGTCCGACAACCGGACCACGCATGCAATATTTTCTCGACAAGCTGGGTCAGCATGACGAAATCTCGATGGGATCAGCCCTCAAGTCCTGTCTGGTGGCCGAGGGTGCGGCTGATGTTTATGCCCGATTTGGTCCGACCGGCGAGTGGGATACTGCCGCAGCGCAGTGCATTGTCGAGGAGGCGGGCGGCCATATTACCGACCTGACGCGCGAAGATCTGCGCTATAACACGCGGGAATCATTGATAAATCCCAACTTTGTGGTCTTTGGTGACGATCAGATAGACTGGACAGAACACCTGCATTCGGAGCCACAGAGCTGAGCACTGGGGTATCATCGATGCCTCGCTACCTGAATTCCAGCTCTTGACCAAGTTATTCAAAACACCTGACGAAGCTGAGGCGGCCTTTTACGAGGCCATCGAGCATTCCGACATGGCGGCGCTGACCAACGTCTGGTCCACCGATGACAACATCGTTTGTGTGCACCCGGGTTCCTCGCGCATCGAGGGGCGAGCCGAGGTGCTCGAAAGCTTCTCTGAACTTTTTGCCGAAGCGCCGTCGTTGAGTTTCTCAATCGTGGATACCCTGTACACCGGTAATGAAAGCTTGGCCGTGCACCTTGTCCGCGAGGAAGTCGAACTCGATGGCGAGGTCGTGAGCGTCATGGTATCAACCAATATCTACCATGTTGAAGATGGTGGTTGGCGCATGCTTTTGCACCATACGTCGCCGGAACCTGATGCGGCTTACGACATCGACTATGACGAGCTACTCGCCTTCGATGAACTCGATGACGACATCGATGACGACAAACCGCCTGTACTGCACTGAGTTAGCGTAATGTCCCCCGATTCGACCGTGCTGTTCGAGAGTAGCGACACGGTAGTCACACCCTCATGGCTGCAACTGGGTAATACAAGCCATGCCGTGCGCACCATCGTCAGAATGGACTACCACGAGACGGCACCACCAAGAACTTCTTTGACGCTGCTGTTCTTTTTTTCCCTGTTACT
>CAYULV010000088.1:0-13775 GCA_964445655.1 uncultured Granulosicoccaceae bacterium
AACCTGCATGGACTCGAGCGCTGTGGCATGGCGCTCGAGTCCATGCAGGTTCAGGCGGATAGCGCGCCGAATCATGAGCTGATCGACTTTACCCGACGTCTCTGGGTCAGTGGTATTGCCGCCGTTATTTTGATGGTATTGACGATGGGGCCATTGATCGGCTTGAACATTCGCGAGTGGATCGGGGAGACGCGTGCAGTCTGGTTTGAATTTATAGTGGCCACACCGGTTGTGCTTTGGGCCGCATTGCCGTTTTTCGAGCGTGGCATTACATCGGTCAAAACCCGTCACTTCAATATGTGGACCTTGATCATGCTGGGCGTTGGCGCAGCTTATCTGTTCAGCGTTACCGCTTTGTTGTTACCGGGTATGTTTCCTGATGCGATCAAGACCAATGGCCGGGTGCCTGTGTACTTTGAAGCCGCGGTGGTCATTGTCGCCTTGATATTTGTTGGTCAGGTTCTCGAGTTACGCGCACGTGAAAAAACCGGCGATGCCATTCAGTCGCTACTGAACTTGTCGCCCAAGGTCGCGCGACGTGTGCTGGCCGATGGCGAGGAGTATGACGCGCCACTGGCTAACATTATGGTGGATGATTTACTGCGGGTGCTACCCGGCATGAATGTGCCACTCGATGGCATTGTCGTCGAGGGTCAATCCAGTGTTGATGAAAGTCTTGTGACGGGCGAGTCCATGCCGGTCGACAAAACCGTTGGCGATAATGTCACCGGTGGCAGTAGTAACCTCAATGGATCGTTGGTTATAAAGGTGAGCAAGGTCGGTAACGATACTTTGCTTGCACAGATCGTCCAGATGGTGAATAGCGCGCAACGCTCGCGTGCACCCATTCAAGCGCTTGCCGATCGGGTCGCTGGCTGGTTTGTGCCTATTGTGGTGAGTGTTGCCGTCATTGCCTTTGTGTTGTGGCTTTTATTGGGCCCGTCACCAGCGTTCATGCTTGCTCTGGTGTCCGCCATATCGGTGCTGATCATTGCTTGTCCGTGTGCCTTGGGTCTGGCAACTCCGATGTCCATCATGACTGCAACCGGCCGTGGCGCACAAGCGGGCGTACTGATCAAGGAAGCCGAAGCGCTTGAACGCATGGCGGCAGTCGATACGCTGGTCGTTGACAAGACTGGCACGCTGACCAATGGCAAACCACAAGTTACCGATGTGTTGGTGAGCGGTGATTTTGAACGGGATGAGATCTTGCAGATGGCTGCCGATGTCGAACGACAATCGGAACATCCATTGGCAGAGGCAATTGTGGCGGCGGCAGAGACAGCGGATGATCACCGCGTACCGGTTGAAGAGTTTCATGCACAGGTTGGGCAGGGCATCAGCGCGATGCGCCTCGGCAAACGCCTATTGCTTGGCAGTGCCGAATGGCTGCAAACTCATGATATCGATACGAGCAGCCTCGATGAAGGCGTGCGAGCTGAACGAGACAAAGGGCATTCGGTTATCTATTGCGCGATTGACCAGCAACTGGGTGCGGCTATTGTGATCGCGGATGAAATCAAGCCCAATACCAAAGCCACGCTTGATGCACTGCGCTCAGCCGGTATCACTATCATCATGGCCTCCGGTGACAATGAACGTACTGCGCACTCGGTGGCGAGTCAGCTTGGTATCGAACAGGTTTTTGCCGGCGTCATGCCGGCTGACAAACAATCCTTGATAAAAGACTTGCAGCAACAAGGACATGTGGTCGCGATGGCCGGTGATGGGGTTAACGATGCGCCCGCCCTGGCCACAAGTGATGTCGGTATTGCCATGGGGAGCGGGGCTGATGTTGCCATGGACAGTGCGGGTATTACCTTGCTCAGTGGTGACCTTGCAGGTGTGCTCAAAGCCTATAAGCTAGGTCGTGCGACAGTACGTAATATCAAGCAGAACCTCTTCTTCGCCTTTGTCTACAACGGCGCGGGTGTACCTGTTGCGGCAGGTATTCTGTATCCATTGACGGGCCATTTGCTGTCACCTATGCTGGCCGCAGCGGCCATGTCGCTCTCGTCGGTATCGGTGATCAGTAATGCACTCAGGCTCAGACGATTGTCCTTGTAATCAGTTTTAGACGGATAGAATCGATATGAAATACTTATTACCGGTTTCACTGACAGGACTCTGTCTGACTTTGGTATCCGCGTACGCCGACGATGTCAGTCAGCTGCCGATTGCCGATGTGCATGTCCACTACAGTCATGATTCGGTTGACCTGACACCGCCGTCGCGTGTCATCGAACTGATGACTAACGCTAATCTGAAATTTGCACTGGTATCGAGCTCGGATGACAATGGCACACAGTTATTGTCAGAGCTTGCACCGGATTTGATTATTCCGGGATTACGGCCTTACCGACGTCGCGGTGAACTCAGTAGCTGGTTTACTGATCCGGATGCATTGGCCTATGTGGAGCGGCTGTTGAGTGAAAATCGCTATGCCACTATCGGTGAGTTTCATCTCTCCGGTGAAACGGCTGATCTGCCGATACCGCGCCGCGTGGTGGAACTGGCCGATGAATATAATCTGGTATTGCACGCACACTCCGATGCGGAAGCGGTAAGCCGACTACTCGCACAAAGTGATTCGGTCAAAGTCATCTGGGCGCACTCGGGGTTTGATGATCCTGCCGAGATTGCAGAGCTGCTGCGCACAGATGAGAGACTCTATGCCGATCTTGCCTTTCGCGGTGAAGTCAGCGGTGGTCGTCCCATGAGCGATGACTGGAAAGCCTTGTTTACCGAATTTCCGGATCGCATGATGCTGGGCACCGATACCTACACACCAGAACGCATGTACTTCATACCCGAACACGCGAGTGGCGCACGCGCGTGGTTGGCTGAGCTGCCGTTTGAATTGGCCGAGCGAGTTGCCTGGAAGAACGCCTATGAGTTATTGATGCCGATCTGGCAAAGCAATCGTAGAGCTGATGCGTCAAGCTCTGTTTGCGAGCTAAGTGCCAGCAACACGTCCACTAACGATGCCGGCAATGCTGAGTCGGGCTGGATGATGGGCGAACGTTTTCACGTCAAGGTCGAAGCGACGAGTGATATCACTGTCAGTCAGCCGTTTTCGGCAATCGTGCATGCCCGTGGTGAATTCGTGGCCGAGGCGCCGGTACTCAATATTGATATGAACATGCCAGTGCATGGACATGGGATGAATTATGAACCGGAGATTTCATTGGTGTCGGCAAATGCCAATGAGGCGGCTTTTAAAGTCGATGGACTGGTGCTGCATATGCCGGGCGCATGGGAATGGAATGTCACTGTAGGTGATGCCGAACACAGCGAGTCATTTACGCAAAGTCTGCAGCTTCAATAGTTGATGGTCGTTAAAGTACGTTCATCTGCGTTAGCTATTTTCAGCGCGAGTGTTGTATCACTGTCGTTACTTGCCGATAGCGCGATTCAATTCACCGAGAGAGAGACTGCGCAAATCATAGCCTCTGGTCCCTGGCCGATGACGGCGCCAGCGGATCCTGGTAACGAATACTCGGGTATTGCCTCAGCCGAAGCGCTCGGCAAACAACTGTTCGATGATCCGGGCTTGTCAGGCAACGGCGAAATTGCGTGTGCCAGCTGCCATGTCAAAGAACTTGGGTTTACCGACGGTCGAGCAATTGCCTTGGGTCATGCAAGGCATATTCGAAATACCCAGGGCATTCTCGATGTTGGCTTGCAGCGTTGGTTTGGTTGGGATGGTGGTACGGACAGTTTATGGGCCGCATCAATGCGACCGATACTTTCCGATATCGAGATGCGTGGTTCGATACCGGCGATTGCCGATTACTTGCGTCGCACGCCTGCCTATCAAGAATGGGTGCCACAGGATGATGAATTGGCAGTCGTGACTGCGGCCAAACTGATTGGTGCCTATGTCAGAACCTTGCAATCACCATCGACGCCGTTCGATGCGTTTCGCGATGCGCTTGCCAATAATGACAAGGACCTTATGGATGAGTATCCCGACGCCGCAAAACGGGGTTTGAAGATCTTTTTCGGCGATGCAAACTGCAGTGTGTGTCATTTCGGGCCGAACTTCAGTAATGGTGAATTTCACGACACCGGTCAATCATTTTTTACGGGTGTGGGCGAGGTTGATCCCGGTCGTTATCGGGGCATCCAGCGTGTGCGTGAAGATCGCTACAATCTGTTGGGTGTGTTCAATGGCCGAACCCGCGCTCACGAGCAACGCAAGACGTCAACGGTGCGGTTGCAACAAAGTAATTGGGGGCAATGGCGAACGCCACCCTTACGCAATCTTGTCAGTACCGGACCGTATATGCATAACGGTAGCCTGACGAGCTTGCGCGATGTGGTCGATGCCTATGCAGATATCGACCCGGACCGTCTACATGCAAACGGTGAATCGATACTCAAGCCATTGGATCTTAATGATGCGGATCGGGAAGACCTGGTGGCCTTTTTACGTTCCCTGTCTGTATCAGCGGAATAAAACCACAGGTATCTGGCATAAACGCAGCATTTCGGTGGTCGTCGAGCCAATCAATAAGTTTCTGATGCGTGAGTGTCCATAGGCACCCATCAGCAACAGATCAAATTGTTGCTCGTTCACTTCTTTGGCGATGACTTCTTCGGCGATACCAGACACCTCTTTGCTAGTGACCGCATAACAGGCGTCGCGCAGCCGAGTTTCGGCGTCGGTCAGTCGTTTTTTCATGGCGTCCGGTGTCAGGCCAACCGCGAGCAGTTCTATTTCCAGACCCTGATAAGCGGTGGTGCTGGTCAACATGTCGATGGCTCGGGCGACGCTACGGCCACCATCAAAGGCGATCAATACACGTTGGATGTCTTTAAACCCACGTGATGCGACAAACAAAGGTTTTTCGCTGGTGCGGGCAACCCGTTCGAGATTGGGGCCTATGTGCAAGGTGGCAAAATTTGCCGAATTACCCCGTTTGCCAATCACCACTACATCGGCATCACTCTCGAGCTCACTGACCGCTGCCGATAATTCATCGTGACGCAAGCGGGTGGTCACGTCTGTGACACCGGCCGCTTCCATATGTGTCTTGGCATCACTGAGTAGTGCGCGGCCGTAACTTTTCGCAAGAGTGGCGCGTTGCTTGTCGAGCTCGCTCAGCTCTTCGAGTAGTGCCGTTCTAGCACCGAGTCCGATGCTGCCACTGAGATCCTGATTATGGGCCGGGTCGATATCACGACTGATCACGTGGACCAGTTCGACCGATGCATTGATGCGTTTGGCAAGCCAGGCGGCATGATCGCAGACGCTGGTAGCGTAAACGGAGGAATCGATGACAGCGATAATTTTCTGCATAGCGCTTCAGTGACCCATCAGGCGTTCAAGTGCACCTGGTTTATCGTGAATGCCCAGTTTGCCGACAATGGTTTCGCTTGCCTTGTTCAGCCCGATGATTTCAACTTCAGCACCCTCGCGACGAAATTTGAGTACTGCCATGTCGAGGGCTGCGACACTGGACAGATCCCAGATATGTGCGCCGCTGACATCAATGATGACCTTGTCGAGTGCTTCCTTGAAATCGAATGCGGCCATGAAGTCTTCAACCGAGGCGTAGAAAAGCTGCCCGTCGATCACATAACGGCGGGTTCCGCCATCATCTTCGAGCGTGTTCTGCACGGCAAATTCTTCCGAGATCTTCCACGCGAAAAATACACCGGAAAACAGCACGCCAACGCCCACGCCGATGGCAAGGTTGTGTGTCGCCACTACCACGATAACGGTCGCGATCATGACGATCGAGGAGCTGCGAGGATGGACGGCCAGGTTTTTTATCGACGTCCAGCTAAAGGTACCGATACTGACCATGATCATGATGGCCACGAGAGCGGCCATGGGAATCTGTTTTACCCAGTCACCGAGAAAGACAATCATCAGGATCAGAAAGATGCCTGCACAGAAGGTCGATAATCGACCGCGCCCACCGGACTTCACATTGATGATTGATTGCCCGATCATCGCACAGCCCGCCATCCCGCCGATAAAGCCGGTGGCTGTATTGGCGATGCCTTGACCGATGCATTCGCGATTCTTGTCACTCTTGGTATCGGTCAGCTCATCAACAATGGATGCGGTCATCAGGGATTCGAGCAACCCCACCGCTGCTACGGCAACCGAATAAGGTGCAATGATTTTCAGGGTTTCAAAATTAAGTGGGATATCGGGCAGCAAAAATACCGGCAAGGTCGAAGGCAGCTCACCCATATCACCCACGGTTCGGATATCGAGCCCAAGTGCAATCGAGACAATGGTCAGAATGATGATGCAGACCAAAGGCGAAGGCACTGCTGAGGTAAAGCGCGGCAGGATGTAGATGATCAACAGGCCGGCTGCCACCATGATGTAGGTCAGGTTGGGGACATCAATCAGCTCAGGCAATTGCGCCATGAAGATCAGAATGGCCAGCGCGTTGACAAAGCCTGTCATGACCGAACGCGAGACGAAGCGCATCAGGTAGCCGAGTTTGAGCATGCCGGCGACAATCTGAATAAGCCCAGCGAGAATGGTCGCGGCCAGCAGGTATTGCAGACCGTGATCCTTGACCAGGGTCACCATCAAGACGGCGGTCGCGGCTGTGGCCGCCGAGATCATGCCTGGGCGCCCTCCCGTGATCGACACGATGACGGCGATGGAGAATGAGGCATACAGGCCAATCTTGGGATCAACGCCTGCGATGATACTGAAGGCGATGGCTTCGGGTATCAGGGCGAGGGCGACAACCAGTCCGGCGAGAATGTCTGCGCGCGTGTTGCCCAGCCATTCTTGCTGCAGGCGCGGCAATCTATCTTGGTTCAAGCGGATTCCTGTCTTTGGTGCGACCACCGGAAATCGGGGTCGTAAGCTACATGAATACTAGTAGTAACGCGGCCAAAACGGGCAGAGATTTAGATATGAGTGTTATGCCTCGCCTTCATTTTCCATCTTAATCAGGATTTGCTGGTGTTTTTCCAGACAATGTAATCGCCTTCGTCGCCGTCACTTGACGCGTAATATGGCCCTGGCTTGCGGTATACGGTGCGCAGATCGCCCGCGGACTCCATCTTGGCGATGGTTCGCGCAAAACCGCTACTGTCCCAGATAGCGTGATGGACGGTGCAGGCGAGGATCCCGCCCGGGACAAGAATACGCCACAGCTCAGCCAGACATTCTGCGCCGACGTGGGAGTGGGTGAAGGTCCCTGTGCAGATCATTGCATCGAATTGATCGTCCGTGAGCATCGTGAGCGTGTTGGTCAGATCCGCCTCGATCAGTGTTTGGTAGATACCTCGCCGGTCGGCCACCGCCAGCATCTCGGGTGAGAAATCGAGTGCATGTAGTTGGGTAAATCCTGCGGCATGCAGGGCAACACCGGCAAGCCCGGTCCCTGACCCGACATCGAGCACCTGGGCATCCCGGCTATCAATATGTTCAGCGAGTAATTTTGCGGTCAGTTGCGGGGTCAGATAGCCAAGATCGTCAACCATCGAGTGGTCGTAAGTGTTTGCCCAATCTCGATACAGCGCTTTTGAATCCGCAGCTGAAGACAAGGCGTAGGCGCGTTTAACCAGTGCTTCGGCGTCATCATCTGCCGTTATCAGACTCTTGTCCATGCTGTGTGTGTCCTTGGACTCACCTACAATAGAGCACCATAACCGTCCGGCTGTCGAGCTTACAACGTGTCTCAAGACACCTTTTTATCAAACACGCATGCTGGCTCTCGCCCACTCGCCGGAATCGGCCTGCTGGTAATAGCCACATTCACGTTCGCCGTGCAGGACGCCATCACCAAGCAACTGACGCATCTAGTCCCGGTTTCGCAGATCGTGGCAACTCGATTCTTCGCGTTTTCGATACTGGCGATCATCATCGCGCATTTTTCTTTGGGCCTTAAGGTCGCGGTACATTCCGCATTCCCGCTGCGTCAGACGGTGCGGGTATTGATCATGTGTTTCGAGATCGGATTGTTTGCCTATGGCATTCGTTTTTTGGGTCTAGCCGAAATGCATGCCATCCTGGCCTGTTTTCCGCTGATCGTGACGGCCTTGTCGGTACCGATGTTGGGTGAGGCGGTGGGGTGGCGGCGTTGGCTTGCCGTCGGTGCGGGGTTTATTGGCACCTTGATCATTCTATCGCCGGGCGCCGGGGTCTTCGATGTGTACGCGTTGATACCGCTAGCGTGTGCGTTCCTGTATGCGGTGTATAACCTGATGACGCGAAGCCTTTCGCGACATGATTCTTTTGAGACTTCGTTGCTCTATTTTGGATTGGTCGGTTTTATCGCATCCATTATTGTTGCTGTTCCACAATGGCAGTCGATGGATCCTGCCAGCGCGGGCATGTTGCTGGCGATCTGCTGCACGTCCGTGTTCTCGCATCTGTTGTTGATCAAGGCGCTCGAATGGACGGCCGCTGTCATCCTGCAGCCATTCAACTATTTGATGCTGGTGTGGGCGATCCTGCTCGGTTATGTCATCTTTGGCGAGACACTGGATGCGTTGGAGCTGCTTGGTGCATCCATCGTGGTGTTGAGTGGGATCTTTATCGGCTATCGAGAATATCGATTGGCGCGTGCTTAAGCATCCAACGCTTCAAGTGCATCGCTCGCACGACCGAACCACAGTCGCGAAACGAGTGTGTCCTTGGGGAGTTGTATGCCCAGTGTGTCGATACCGGTGTGGCGTTCACGAAGTTCGGTAAAAATACGGCGAGCCAATTCATCGTGACCGATTTCCTGTTGTGCAATAGCCTCGCTGTAGAGCGCAGTATCGTAGTAGGTGGTATCCGGATATTGCTCGCGTAAGGTTTGCATGGTGCTCAGTGCCGCCTTGTAATCGCGTCGATCCATCAACTGCATGTATCCTTGTAAGTACAAGGCATCATCGGCGAGATAGCTGTCTGCTTGCTTGGTCAGCAGTTCTTCAAGCTCAAGACTTGCAGTCTCTAACTCACCAGCTTCACGGGAATCCAGTGCGCGTAGATACAAATGCAGGTCCTCTCCGTCGCCATATACAACTGACTCGTTGATCACTGGTAACTTGATCGCAGCACGTTGCTTGTTGACGGTGACCGGTTTTCCGGCAATGTAGTCGGTATAACTTTTTCGAGCCGAGTCATAGTCGCCCGATTGCTCGAAGTCTTTTGCTGCGTAGTAATTCTGTTCGTTGATGTTGACCGACCGTTCGACTTGTCTGATCGTGTCATAGTCGACAACGAGGTCGGCAAATTTGCGTCCGTCTGTTATTGGCGCAAAAGTGACGCGTACCTTGATAGCTTGTGCCGGTTGCAAGGTAATGTCGTCGTAGAGGTCGGTGACGAATTCTTCAGCGTCAGCACCCATGATGCTGACACTGTTAAGCGGATACAGATCAGCACCACGATTGGCAATTTCGATTTCCTGTGTCGCTGTTGTACCGACATCACGCGTACCGAAATAAAAGTCCGTTGTTGACACATACAAGAAGGTGTCATTTATCTTTGTGCCAGGTACCTGGGGTTCCGATGAACCGCCACAAGCTTGCAGCAAGGCGATGGTGATACCGGCGCATACGGCGCTGCGTGTGGTTCTCATTGCAGACACGATTTATCCTTATATACCTGGCTTAAGCTGCTTCAGCGTGGTCGGAGTTATCGTCGTTGGCGGCCGACGTGTTGGCGTCACCATCAACCTGGAAGTAATCGAGTGCCAAACGGCAGTTTTCAATCGCCTGTCGCATATCCAGTTCAGATGCGTTTTCACCGTCTTTGTCGTCATTGGCAACGGCTTCGATGCCGCTTTTCGCCTCGGCAATTTGATCGCGTACCGATTGCATGGCATTTTCAAGTTCAACGGCGATTTCACCAAAATCAAGGCTGTCACTGGCACGCAACCTTACATCGAGGTTGCCGTTTCCGACTTCTCGCAGGCTACGTTTGATCGCCAGGATGGGTTGACCAAGGCGTCGCGTTATAAAGATACCGAGGCTGACGGTAATTACAGCATTGACGACCAGCATGGCGAGCAACCATTGGCCGAGCACTGAGCTCAGAGCCGGAATTGTCTCATTGGCCAGGGCCATGTCTTCAGAGACAAACAGCAAAGGGGCCATGCCTTCGAGTAGACGTCCCAGCATCTGGTGGTAGAACACGCCGACCAGCGCCGTTGTGACAACCAGATAAATGACCGAGAGACTGATCACTCGGCGGATTTCGTGTGCCTGAAAGGTCTTGTCGCGAAACAGCGAAAGCAGAATATTGGAATCAGAAGAACGAGCCATAGCAATCTATCGCGATTAAAATCGTTAAGAGATTTGTCGGCGTGATGTCCAACAACTTGACGGTTGGCGCACAAATCACTCAGTCCTCGCTCGCTATACTTGTGAGCTGGTTCTCAAACTAAGCCCAGATTCGGTGAATTCTCACGTAGTAGAGATGGTGGACCCGGGAACAGCATTCTCGCTCGTCGGCTTGCTTTATCTATTGCTGTCGATCGCGGCCGGCATGCACGTATTGTTGAACAAACAAAACGAAGCAGCGGCATTCAGTTGGTTGGGCATCATTGTGCTGGCCCCGCTGGTTGGCGCGGTGCTTTACTGGCTGTTTGGCATCAATCGTATCCGACGTCGCGCGCAGGCCGAATTGCCCGAACAAACGCGCGAATCCGGTGTCCAGGACAACCTGTCGTTGCCTGTCGGGGCTGAGGCGTTACCTGCCGGATTACAACATCTGATGCGCACGGGCAGCGCGATCCACCCTTCGCCCTATTTGCCACACAATTGTCTTGATGTGTTGCGCAATGGTGATGAAGCGTATCCGGCAATGCTCGAAGCGATTCGCGATGCCAAAGAGAGTGTTGTGTTGTCGAGCTATATTTTCGAATACGATTCGATAGGGCGTGAGTTCGTTGATGCGCTGGTGTTTGCGCATAATTCGGGCGTCGAGGTTCGAGTCTTGATCGATGGGCTTGGGGTAGGGTACGGGTTCAGTCTGGTGCGTAGCGATCGCGTATTGCGCAAGCAAGGTGTGCGAACGGCACGGTTTCTGTCCGCGTTGTCGACCAGCGGAACACGATTCATCAATTTGCGTAATCACCGAAAGATACTGTCGGTTGATGGTCGTGTTGCCTTTGTCGGTGGCATCAATATCCGCGCGGGCAATCTACTCGATCGTGCGTCAAAGGAACCCACGCAAGATGTGCACTTTCGCATCAAGGGTGAGGTTATCGATCAGATCAACAAGGCATTTGTCGATGACTGGGCGTTTGCGACGGGTGAAAAGCTCGAATTGCCAGGAGCGGTAAAAGGCGAATCTCAGCGGCGTGATGACCCATCAGGACTTGGTGATACAAATGTAATATGCCGTGTGTTACTCGATGGGCCTGATGACAATTACCAAAAGCTCAAGCTGACGATGCTCGGGGCGATCAATGCGGCAACCACGCGCATCCGTATCGCTTCACCGTATTTTCTTCCTGATCAGACCATCCAGAAGGCCTTGTATCTGGCAGTGCTGCGTGGCGTTTCGGTTGATGTTTGCGTGCCAAGCAAGAATAACCTTCGATTGGTTGGCTGGGCAATGCGGGCCAATACCAAACGGCTGTTGAGTTATGGCGTACAACTGCATGAGAGCCAGCCACCATTTGATCACAGCAAGATTTTTCTGGTCGATCATGATTGGGCCTTGATCGGTTCGAGCAATTGGGATGAAAGAAGCCTTGAGCTGAATTTCGAGATCAATCTCGAATGTTACGGCTCGGCATTCAACTTGCGTCTGAACCAACTTATGGACAGGAAACTAGGCCAATCGACGCGTGTATCGAGCTTGCGCAAGGAACCTTTGTTGCTGCGATTACGCAACAATTTCTGTCGGTTGTTGTCTCCGTATTTATGATTCGACGAAGCCTGCTTCCACAAAGCTACACCGACGAGGATGAAGTACAGATCCTCGGTCAGGCGGAACGTTCGCGCTTCGGGCCGGTAATACGCGTGTTGGTATGGAATATCTTGAAAGGGCGACGACGACGTTGGCCAGAAGATTTTTCGCATCTCGTCGCCGATCGTGACCTTGTCTTGTTTCAGGAAGCGGTACTCAATACACCGACTGATGCTTTGTTCACGCAAAGCCAGCGCTTCGAATGGGTCATGGCGCGCAGCTTTCGTGACCCGATCAGTGGCATCGAGCACGGTGTCAAGACAGGCTCGATTGTGCCGTCGCTGTCTCGACGTTTTTACCTGTCGCCGTCGAGTGAGCCCGTGGTGCAAACGCAAAAACTGTTGTTGCTCACCGAGTATCCGCTGAGCGGGGAAGGAGAAAGCTTGCTTGTGCTGAACATGCATGCGATCAATTTTGTCTCAGTCAGAAAATACACGGAGCAACTCGATCAATTACAGCTTGCTTTACGCGACTGGAGCGGCCCCATTGTGCTGGCCGGTGACTTCAATACCTGGAATCCGCAGCGACTGGGACTCTTTTTCGAGGTTGCTCGTGAGGCAAAACTTGAAGAAGCCGTGATGCAGCGGCGAAGCAAGCTTGCACATTTGAACCAACATCTGGATCATGTCTTTTATCGCGGGCTGAAACTGCGTGATGTTTCTTCACTACGTCACTTTCAGTCATCGGATCATGCACCGATCACAGCAACGTTTGAACAGATAATCACCCAGGGAAAATAAGCGATGAAGCATAACCAGCCCTTGGGCGGTAACGACATGCCGCGTTTTGCAGGCCCCGCGACGATGATGCGCTTGCCGAGTGCTACCAGTGCAAAAGGGCTGGATGCGGCATTCGTTGGTGTACCGATGGATATCGGTACGTCTCACCGTAGTGGCACGCGTTTCGGGCCACGTCAGATACGCGCCGAATCCGCGATGCTGCGCCCTTACAACATGGCGTCACGCATCTCACCATTTGATGCCATGCAGGTAGCAGATCTTGGCGATCTGGCGATCAATACCTTCAACCTTGCGCGCAGTGTCGAGATCATTGAAGCGGGTTTCAGCGATATCCTCAGGCACCAATGCATCCCGTTGACGCTCGGTGGCGATCACACACTTAGTCTGCCTATTCTGCGTGCAATGGCGAAGGTGCATGGGCCGGTCGGCCTGGTACATGTCGATGCCCATGCGGATATCAACGAGCACATGTTTGGCGAAGAGATCGCTCACGGTACGCCATTCCGGCGAGCCGTGGAAGAAGGCTTGCTGGATACGTCACGGGTTATTCAGATTGGTTTGCGCGGGACCGGTTATGCCGATGATGACTTTGACTGGCCACGGCAGCAGGGCTTTCGCGTCGTGCAGGCAGAGGAGTGTTGGCATCGCTCACTAACACCGCTGATGGAAGAAGTTCGTGAACAAATGGGTTCAGGGCCGACCTATCTGAGCTTTGATATCGACAGCCTTGATCCGGCCTATGCGCCGGGAACCGGAACGCTCGAAATAGGCGGCTTGACCACCATTCAGGCGTTGGAAATCATTCGTGGACTCAAAGGGGTGAACCTGGTCGGCTGCGACCTGGTTGAGGTGTCTCCGCCGTATGATCAGGCGGGTACGACCGCATTGATTGCGGCTAATCTTCTTTATGAGATGTTATGTGTGGTGCCAGCGCCTCAGAAGCGCGTTTGAAACGGGTTTACGTCTCAGGATCGGTCGTTATACGAGCGGTCGTCAGACGAGGCTGCCGAGGAAAACCACAAACAGCACTACACCGAGCGCCAGCATAGAGACATTCAGCCATTCCTTGGAGCTGCCCTTGGGTCCGTTCTCCATCCATTGCTTGGCCACTGGAATCATGCGAATGATCATGAAACCCATCA
>CAYULV010000089.1:0-12060 GCA_964445655.1 uncultured Granulosicoccaceae bacterium
TGATGGTTTGTGGCTTATGGACAAGTGCTCTTGCCAGCGCAACCTTGGTTTTCTGACCTTGTGAAAAGCCCAGGGCTCGCCGATCAGCAAATTTTTCGCAATGCAGCTGCTCAAGTAGCTCGCCGGTTCGTATCTTTGCTTCGGTCTTTCCAAGACCACAGAGCCGTGCGTAGTAATGAACGTTTTCACGCGCGGTCAAGCGCGGGTAGACACCTGCATTGTGTGGCATGAAGCCAAGGTGCTGGCGCACACCAAGTACGTCTTTCGCGACGTCCTTGCCATCAATAACTGCACGTCCGGCGTCAGGCGTGATCAAGGTGGCAAGCATTCTTAGACTGGTTGATTTTCCTGCACCGTTAGGTCCAAGCAAACCGGTTATCTGTCCATCATTTGCAGTAAAGCTCACCGATCGAACTGCACGCACAGGTTCATCCCGACGTTTGGCACCTGGGCGCTTGAAGCTTTTTTGTAGGTCTTCGGCGATGATCATGGCAGTGGACCATTTGCGTCGACAAAAAAGGCCGGTGTGTGTATGCGCTCGATGCAGTCCTGCGACAGGTTATCTACTGATGCGGTTGCTACCAGTTGCGCCATGATCTGAGGTATGCACCCGAGTGGTGACTGCATATGACCTTGATCTTCGATGATCAGATGCACGTGGCGAGAGAGATTTTCTGCCACCAGATCGCCATAGGCTGGGGGAGTGACGGGATCAGCATTACCAGAGAGAATCAAGGTAGGTACGTCTGAGCTCACCGCGTCTTTAAAGTCATCATCGATCACGCCAGCAGGCCAGGACTCACAACTTGCCAACAAGGTATCGACAACATCGTCACCGAGATAACTGTGCTTGCCAGATGTGCTTTCGATCGCCTCGCTCATGAATGGTGCGTCTTCTGTACAAACAACGGCATGGTGCAAGCCAGTTGTCAGCGAATTTCCAAGTGCCTTTGTTTGCAAATCGGCCTGGCGCGCCAATGGGGCAAAATTATCATTGCTTATCGCATCGCTGAGCATTGACGGAATCAAGGCTGCTGTCAGTGCGTTGTATGACATGAGCCTGATGGTGACTGCCAGATGGTTTCGCGTAAATGTCATCTCTTTGAGCTGACCGGTAGCGACGTCTTCATAGGTGACGAGTCTTGGTGTGGCTTCGAGCTCGGCAAACAGCTTGTCGGTGTCCGACTGAATATTCGGGAACCGGGCCTGGCAATCGTCACTGGCACGACAGCGCTCGAAGACAAGATCGAGTGAGCGTTGCGCCAATGGAGCAATATCAGGTCCGAGCGCAATCGTTGGCGGCACAACTGCATCAAGGATCAAGGTTCTGACCTTGTCGGGATATCGGCGAACGTAATGCAGTGCGACTCGCGTGCCGTAAGAGATGCCATAGATATTCCATTTGTCGATATCCAGTTGCTGGCGCACCCATTCAAGATCCTTGACGGCGACTGACGAGGTAAAAAAACGCGTGTCGATATCTTGTCTTTGGTGACAGATCCTGGCGTCCTCGCGTACCTTGTCGAGATCAGGATCCAACTCGAGTGTGGCACTGTCAGGGGCTGCATCGCATTCCAGTGGGTGGGAGGATCCGGTTCCGCGCTGATCGATCAGTATCAAGTCACGATCTTTGAGAATGTGTCGGAAAGCGGGGGCGACCGCGGCAAAGGATTCAATTGCTGACTGACCGGGACCGCCTGCGATTATGGTCAGGGGGTCGCGACTGGTGCTGCGTCTGTTCGCCTTGATGCGGGCGATGGCCAGGGAAATTTTCTTGCCATCCGGCTCGCCATGATCAAGTGGTACATCCAGAGACGCGCATTCGCCCACCAGCGTTGCATTATCGCTGCCGATCGAACAGCTTTCGAAAGCAACGCCCGCGGCGTTTGCCATCGTCGTTGTCAGGCCTGCCGCTACGCCGAATCCGAGCAGTATCAACGGGACGAGTCGAAAGGCAGATGGGATCACGATAGTGACGAATTCAGGCGGTTGGAGGCCCTGAATGTTGCAAACCTTGCGCCACCGTTGTCTGACGACAGTCGCAACGTCAGTTGCCAGAGCAAATAAAGTGGACTGGAACCATCCCAGCCGCTCAACTTGAGAGGGATTACAGTTCTTCGAGCACTTCCTCGAGCTGGCGTCTGGCGTTGCCCACCCAGTTGTCGCGTTCGATACGGCCTGGGAAGATTTGCAGGGCTTCTGCGATCTTTTCGATCTCGTGGCGTTTAAGACCTGCCAGTTGCGAGTAGCTCGTAATACCGAGCTTGTTCAGCGCCTTTTCCGTGACAGGTCCGATGCCAAAGATCTGTTTCAGATCGTCACGTTGTTCGACCGGTTCAAACAGTGGCTCTTCACTGTCATTTTGCTGCTGTTCTGCGTCAATCTCATCGTCGTCGAAATGGTCTTCGATGGCGGCTTCTGATTCAGCCACGGCGGTAGCATCCGACAAGTCAACCTCATGTGGGTCAGCTTCGTCCGCAAACGCCGGTTCTATCTGGTCGAAATCCGCATCCTGTCGAGCGTCGGTCGAATCCAATTCAATACTGTCAGACGTCACTTCAGTACTGTCAGACGCTTCGCCGACGGTTTCATCGAATGCGTCAATGGCCTGATCGGTTGCTTCTTCGAGATCGAGTGCCGTTTGCGTCGAGGTATCATCATTTGAGGCTTGCACGTCAGAAGAGGGTTGCTCGGCTGAGAGTTCTGCGTCTGTCTCTGCGTCCGGTTCCGGTGCAGTTCCGTGATTTTTCAAAGCAATGACTTCACGACGTGAGAGGTCTAATTCGGCTTGGAGTTTCTTATAGGCATTTTCGCGATCAGTCATTACTGATAGCTGAGAGCTCAAAGATTGATTGGTATCGGTGATTTCACGCACTTTAGCTTCGTGCTTCTGCATCAGTTGGCGCACCAGCAACTGACTTTTTTCGAGATTCTGGTTAAGCACAGGAATCTGTTTTGTATCTTGTTTGAGCTTGTCGATTTCGGTCTGTGATTTTTGTTTGAGTTCGTCAAAGTCCTCGGTGATCATCGCAACGTCGGTTTGCGCCTGAGACAATTGACTGCTTTGCTGCAGCAAGACCTTTCGCATTTGTTCCACGCGTTTGAGGTTACGAGAACGATGCAGAATCCATCCGAGCGCACCACCGAGCGCTGCGGCCAACAGCAGGCTAACGGCAATTTGAGAGATGAGGTAAATCACGTCATTCTCCGATTCGCTTTAACATTAGTTAGTGTAAGAGATTTCAATGCGTCGATTACGTGCGCGACCATCTTCTGTTGCGTTGTCGGCAATCGGTTGCGAGGCGCCATAGCCTTGTGCGGTAACTTGGGCTGCCGACACACCACTAGAGATCAGATAGTTTGCAACCGCCTGGGCTCGTTCACGACTGATTCTCAGATTGACCTGAGGCCGTCCAGTGTTATCAGTATGCCCTGATATTCGCACCCGGTGTTCGGGATAGCCACGTAATAATTGAACGATACTTTCAAGCGCTTGCCGACTACCACTTGCGAAGGCGGCGCTGCCCGGTTCAAAGATGACTTCTTCGGTTCTGATGTTGGCCAGTGCCTGCTGAAATCGTTCGAGTTCTGCACGAGCCTTGGCTTCTGGGTCGACCACGCTCAAATCGTCCCAGACACTGCGGATGCCGTCGATGCTGGCCATTTGCAGGAGCAGGCCTTCGCGATCCACCGTATTTTCGATCGAGCCACTGACGGTGAGCTCGCGACCATCGATATTCAGTGCGACGCCTGTGAGTTGGTTGGCCGACAGAACCCCCATGGCTTGGCGCTGCAGGGAGTGTGGGATATCTCGCACATGGCCAGTGACGGTGATGACCAGAAGCGCAGCACACACCAAAGCCAGGATCCAGGGCCAGATTCCGGGCGCCTCGGGATCAGGGATGTCTAGATTGAGGGTGTGCGCTGACATTAGCGCGATAATACCACCCTGAACCGGTTAACACTTCGCGTTAATGAAGCGCAGTGTTACCGATTGTGTCATGCCGTCGGGCTTGAGGCCGTGTTGTTTCTTGAACGAATGCTTGCAAGGCTCGAAGAACGGCGTTTGGCAACCTGTGCAACGGCGTCCAGGCGGGTGTCCGCACCGTTTTGTTCGACCATCCGGGCACCATTTCTGGTTTGCGCTGAACTGACGCTGGATGAATTTTGTTTCGCCTGACGCAGGTGCGTCATGGCTTGTCGGGCTATATCGGCAGCCTTCACCGCTTTTTCATTGGCGTCAACAGCATCCAGTCTGAGTCGAGACAAGCTCATGAAATGACGCTTCTCTTGAGACTGTATGGTGGTGGTCAAGTCCGCGACGCGCTGATTGGCTAGCTTGAGTTTTTTAAGCGCCATTGCAAGCAGTCGATCTTTGCGTTCTTGTTGGTCAGCCGCTTTTTGAACACGCTCATATTTGGCCTTTGCTTCAAGCAGTGCAAGGCTTTGTTCGTTATGCTCACGCTGAAGTTGGCGACGCAAACGCTTGTTTCTGCGATTACCGATTACATAACCGATGATCAGACATACCACTGCAGTCGCAAAAATGGGCAGGCCGAGTGCGGTCAAATTCAATGAAGACAAAAATTCCATCAGCTGTGATCAATCCTGTGATGTTTACGTCAATTAGCAGTAAGCATCATACAAAATTGCCGTTGGCCGCGTACGCCTGTCTTGTCAAAAACAGAACCGGATCACTTGGGATTGCTGTGTCAGCGTTGAAAAATTTGAGAACCGCTCCTCAGAACGCGTTATTAATCAAAGTTTTAAACCTATCTATTAAAGCTGTTAATCAAAGTAAAAGCTGAGGCAGTGATGGACAATTCTGACGTAATTTTACGTATTCGCTATGCGGCTAGTCTTGATGATTTGGATACAGTACGTGTTATTTCATTAGGTGGTCAAGAGCTTGACGTTGCAACGGTCGCCGCATGGCGGGCTTCGAAAAGTGTAGATGCAGATAATAACGCCGAAGACGGCAGCAATAACATGAGTTGTCGGCAAGCTTATCTAGACGCCTTGTTGAACGGACTGGTGATTGAACGTCGTGGTCCACCGCCAACGAAAAACAAGCCAGTTAATGCTGAACCGGAAAGTAACAAACCATCGATGATTCGCGATAACAATGTTGTTCTCAAACAGTTACGTATTGCGTTCAAACTGCGCACGGATGATGTGCATGACTTGATTGTACGAGGTGGTGGTCGCATCACGAAGTCAGAGACCGGTGCGCTATTTCGAAACCCATCAGCGCGTAATTTTCGGCGTTGTGGCGATCAGGTATTGCGTTGGTTTCTGAAAGGCCTTGGAGAGCAGAAAAGGGGACAATCGTGATCATCGATGATAACTGTGTTGTATCCATGCACTATCAACTGACTAACGGTTTTGGCGAACTTATTGACAGTTCACAAGGTGATTTACCCTTGGTTTATATGCACAATACCAATGCCCTGTTACCGAGTCTCGAGCGCGAGCTGACGGGTCATCTGGCAGGTGAACATCTTGAGATCACGATATATCCGGAAGATGGATACGGATATGCAGACGAGGAACTGGTGGTCGAATGTCCGCGAGATAAATTGGCTGAGTCGGAGCAGCTGAAAGTTGGTATGCGTTTCAAGGCGCTGAGCAAGGATGGCGAATCTCAATTGGTTACCGTCAAGGAGATCGGTGATGAAACTGTGGTTCTGGACGCCAACCACCCCTTGGCTGGGCAGGTTTTGCACTTCACGATTGCAATCGTTTCGGTGCGCGAACCGACAGAAAAAGAATTGGATGACGGCATCGCGATCCAGACCAATGCAAACTAGTTGAATCCTTTCCCGATTATTGTTGGCTTTGTTTATTGTTGGCGTTCGTATAGTGTCGAGAACGCATCTTTAAAGAAGTGTTCGCCGCCAAAGTTGCCTGATTTCAAAGCGATGGCAATGGTGTCGTCGCCAAGCGCGGCATAAGTCCAGGGGACACCGGGTGCTATTTCAGCGCCAACGCGTAATGAATCAAGCGCCAGTGCCTGGGCAACAGCGCCAGAGCTTTCTCCACCCGCTACGAGCAGTTGACGAACACCTTGATCGATAGCATCTTGTGCCAAGGTCGCTAGAGCTTGTTCGACAAGTTCTCCTGCGGCCGCTGCACCGAGCTCGCTTTGAGCCGCGGTGACCGCCTCTTTGTTGGCCGTTGCATAAATCATCGGCGCGCCAACTGCATTGTCCATCTCGGAACTACGGGCACTCTTTGTCAGAGTTTGCGCGAGCCAGTCGCGTGCCTCCTTGAGTTGATCTTTGCGGGCCAGACTAAGTGGATCGATCTGGAACGACGGAGCCAGAGAAGCCTGTGCGCTGACTTGTCGCTGTGTCATTGAAGAACAGCTGCCACTTAATATGAGTTGTTTGCCGACAGGCGGTTCGGGAAGATCCGCTTGATCTTCATCCTTGAGCCAACCCCGCACACGGAATAGCGCCGGTAAGTGCATGGCCAGGGCGCTGCCGCCGGTCAGCATGGCAAGGTGTTCTGTGGCCCGCACAATGTTCAACAGATCATCGGCTGTTACTGCGTCGATAACAACATGCCTGACACCATTTTCAGTATGGGCATCCAAGGCGTTACGAATAGGCTCCGGGCCACTGGATACTGTGGGCCAGGTGATGGCCGCTACCGAGCCAGAGACTTGTGTGTCGAGCAAGCGGCAAAGGTTACTGTCCTTCATTGGCGTCAGTGGATGATCTTTCATCGGACTCTCTGCCAGTAATTGCTCACCGACAAAGAGGTTGGACATGTAAACACTCCGAGCATTCTCGGGAAAGGCTGGGCAATAGATTGTTGTTCGATAGTCCTTTTTGGCGGTATTCAGCGAGGTAGCAGCAAAAGTGTCAAGCATCGCTTCGGCAATTGGACCGATATTGCCGGTGGCTGTCGAATCGAAGGTTGAACAGTATTTCCAGAAGAAGCGTTGCGCCTCGTGTCGAGTTAGCCAGGCCTGCGCCTCAGAGACGCTTGACAGCGCCTCGTTGATGCCGAGTGTTCGACACTTCAGTGCGATGATCTCGAACGGCGCAACATCGTGTATATCGTTGTCGCTCGGAACACCGAGGCGCAGATTTACCCGTACCCCGGAGCGCGCCAAAATGCCCGCAAGATCGCTTGCGCCCGTGAAGTCATCAGCTATGCAGCCAAGTAAAATACTCATTCTCGAGAGAATAACAGAGCGATGATTGGCCGTGCGCGGCTCACGACAAGTGAATGGCGCGAATAATCGATACCTAAGGCCTTATCAGGAAGCTTTCTTTAGCGACAGGCGAGGTCGTCTTTCCAATTCTTCTGCCAATTGCTGTATTGGCGATGGCATACGCAGACCATATCCTTGCGCGTAGTCGACACCCATATCTCTTAACTGCATGAGAATTTCATCGTTCTCGACAAACTCCGCAATAGTTTTTGCCCCAACCGTTTGACCGATCTGGTTGATGGCGCGAACCATTTCGTGATCGATATTGTCGTTGGCAATATTGCGGACCAACGAACCGTCGATTTTCAAGAAATCGATGGGTAATTGTTTCAGATACGCAAACGTTGAGAAACCTGAACCGAAGTCATCGAGTGCCAGAGTGCAGCCCAGCGCTCGAACACGATCGATAAAACCGCGCACCTTCTCGAAATTGTCAACCGCGGCTGTTTCAGTGATTTCAAATGCGATCAACGATGCGTCAATATCGCCGCGCTGAAGACGCTCAACAATATGGTTGTTGAAATTCTCATCGAGGAACGAAAGTCCTGACAAGTTTACCAGCAGTCGAGGTACATGATATTCATTTTGATGTGCAAGCAACCATTCGACCACGTGGTTAAATACCCACTGATCGATCTCCGACATGATGTTGTATTTTTCGGCAATCGGAATGAATTTGGCAGGTGAGTACACTTCGCCACTCTCACTGCGAATTCGCAATAGAATTTCGCAATGCGCCATTGAGACCGATTTTTCCTCGATGTTGAAAATCGGTTGGAAGTAAAGAGATAGACGTTCTTCAGCCAATGCCTGTCGAATACTCTGGATGCCTGCAATGTCGCTACGGTATTTGACTACCTCGGCGTCGTTCTCCTGCGTCACGTGTACACGATTGCGCCCGGATTGCTTGGCGACGTAGCAGGCTGAGTCAACATCGGCCAGAAGGGTCTGGATATCTTGTGTTTCCCCGTCGATGGGTGTCACACCGACACTGAGACTGACCTTGAATGTCTGTTCGGCATAGACGAAGTTGAAGTCTTGTACCAGCGTACGGAGTTCCTCAGCCAAACGAATGATATCGGCGAATGTATTACCTTTGGCGATAATAGCGAACTCATCCCCGCCGACGCGGGCAAATAGATCGCCACGTCGTAATCTGTTTTGTAAGCTCGTAGTCAGTTCGATAAGTAGCTTGTCACCAGCATGATGGCCGCATGTATCGTTAACGATTTTAAAACGATCAAGATCGAGATACAAAAGCCCGTAGGAATACTTGTCTCGATCAGCGATGGCGATCGTATGGATCAAATGTTCCTCAAACGCTCGGCGATTGTGCAGGCCAGTCAGGTCGTCGTGGTTTGCGATATGTGCGATTCGTCGGTTAGCTTTACTGACTCGGCTGGTGACGATCGCTGAAATTATCGCAGACAATGCAAATGCTGCAATAACTAATGCGAGTAACAGACGTCGCGTTTTTTGATAAGTTTTCTGATTGTTATCCAAGGCTTCCTGAGAAAGCGCTTTCTCCAGCTGTACCAGTTCGTTCAAGTGATTGAGCAAGACCAGTTCTTGAAGCTGTAAATCGTTGAGAACTGATTTCAATGCCTCAGGGTTTTGCTGCATCGTGTAGAGCAGATTGTTGGTACGTTCGTATTCATCGCCGACTCTGCGATCGGCGAGTGTCAACGCCGTCAGGATATCGAATTCGCGCTCATTGGCACCCAGGTGTATGAGTTCGGAACGAGCCTTCAGGTAGGTGTCGGTATATTCGACCAGTTTATCGAAGATGCGCTGACGTTCGGTAGGGTCATCGATCTGCAACAGTGACCGCACTGCGCCTGAACGCAAGCGGATAGCGTCACGCATTTGAAAGGCGCGGCTGGTTTTTTGAGCTGTGTCTTCGATCAGCACAGACATACTGGTGTTCACGTTATTCAGGCTGGTCATGGATAACCACGTGACCAGAAGCATCAACGAGAATACTGCGACAAAACCAATACTGATTATCGTCTTGGTGTTGTCTGATTGTTTGGGAGTGTTGGCCATCAGGATGTCGTTTTTTTATTATCCTTTTTTCGCAACGTCTACGGCTACAAACCGTACGGCAACCAATCGCGGCTTGGTGCCGGGCGCACGACATCCGCCTGCGCGGCAGCGATCTGATGTTTCTTCATTACTCTTCATGTCCATTTTTCTAGAGTTTCGTATCCATACCGATAAGATTTGGCCTTTTGACGGTCCAATTGGCTTCTTTTTGGTTCATTTGTTTATGTTCGTACAGAAGGTTATCGGCGCAATTTCCGATGCATTGATCACTTTTTTGTATTAGCATCGTAAATTTGCTCGGTTTACGGATAAGCTGTTTTATTTCAATGAGTTAGTATGTCTAGTCGAATGGTTAGCTGATCGTTTGACGGGGTGTTTTTGTGAACCGGGTCACGCAAAGAGACCGTGCACCCAGAACTCGCCAGGTGCATGGCGCAGCTGATATACCCAGCAATAGCTGCCATCAGGTCTTCGCGCGAGGTGATAATCGCGACGGACATCGACCTCATCCCACCAGCCATTCTCAATGCGCTCCGGTAAAGTCTGTAAATCCAGATCAGGTGTCGCCGGCACGGGTGTCGCCAATAACCAGAGCGGACGGGCAGGCCAATCCAAAGGTGCCTTGCTTGATTCGAGCAGTGCGCTCAGCCACGCCTTCTCGGGTCGGTGATCGTTATCCGGTAGAGCCGTGTAGAGCGCCTCCTTGCCAAGGCGCGCCGTGAGCTTGTCGATCATTTGTTGAATGCTGCTGTTCTGAGCCTGACTTTTTTGCAGAAGATCCTTGCCTTCACGCTCGATACTGGCAAGTTCAGTTGCGTTGAGTTGGATGCGGATGATCGGTGCGCTGAGCGCTATCGCTCCAAGCCGTTCAGTGGCAACACGAAACAGATGTGTCGTGTTGGCCGTCGCATCCAGAAACTTCAAGGCAACAACGGTTGCTTGCCGGCGGTGATGATAGAGCGTGATATCCAGATGTCGTACACCAAGGTCATGGCTTTTGAGAAAACCGGACAAGGCACCCAGCAAACGATTTAATGGAAAGGCGATAGCGGCTGTATCTGGTGCTTCGAGTGGTAGATCCATTGTTTCGCAAAAACTATCGGATAGTTTATAAGCGGGGCGTGGATCGGGTAGTCGTGCATCGAGACGATAAAGAAGGTCTGTACATTGATGACCAAAACGTCGTGTCATGGCTGCAGCTGGAATAGCCATCAGTTCGCCAAGATTGCGAATGCCGGACTGACGCAAGCCTTTGAAGATGAACTCATCAAGTGGCAGACAAGTGACTGGAATATTGTTGATGGCATCAGGCAGTTCAGATAACTGTTGAACCGCAGTTGTGATACCCGCACGCGCTAACAATGAAGCGGCAGTCGGTGTCGGTGCAACGCCAATACGTAGTGTGATGCCTAGGGCTTGTGCTTCAGCCTCAAGCCTCTCGAGCAAGGTATCCAGACCGTCAAAGAGCTTCAGGCTCGCGGCAACTTCCAGCACAATGGTATTGGGTGGCTCCGGGCTGACCCAGGAGGAATAGTTCAATGCCCAGAGCGTCAGTTGTGCAAGATGTGCTTGCTGTTCATCTTCGTCGTAATCACTGACCTGGAGATCCGGCACGATCGCATAGGCATTCTTGAGCGCAAGCCCGGGTCTGATACCGGCATCAGAGGCAACACGGTTGCATGCCAGAACACGCCGTCGTGGTCCCTCCTGCAAAATGACCGCACGTGCGCTATCGGCGTCGCTGTGCTCTTGCCGATCTATCGGTAATTGAGGGAAGAGGAGGGCTAGCCAGAGCATTGGAGTTAGGCTTGAGTTGACGGGGTATATATTGACTGTAAATAATTACAGCGATATAGCTTATCACACTGCCATCAGTGTTCATTGGTGCTGAACGGTGTCTGGCAATACGGATCTCTACACTCTATGTAGAGACTCCTTGATCCACATCACATTTTTCTGGGTGTCTAATCTGATCACGTAAATCAGTCATGTTTCCATTACTTGTCAGAGGCTTTCCATTATTTATCAGCGGCAGCAATAATCGCTGCAATTTCCTTGTAACCGCGTTGCTCAGCATGTTCGAGTGGCGTTACACCGTTTCTGTCAGCCAGGGCAGTATTTGCACCCGCTTGAACCAGTGCCTCTACGGTTGCGATGTACTCAGTGCCTCCATCGCCTAATACAACAGCCTCCATAAGTGCTGTCCAATGCAGATTGTTGACATGATCCAGCGGTGCGCCTGCTTTGATAAGACGCTGAACTACCTCTACATGCCCAAGATGGGCAGCGGCTATTAACGCAGTACCTTCATAGATACTGGTAGTCAGATCAGAACGATTACCGTACTTCAGTGCCAGCGACATCAGTTCCGGGTCATCAGCAACTGCCGCAATGGTGACCACATCATAAATACCGGATTCCAATGCATTCATATCTGCCCCCGCTTTGGCGAGCAATTCAAGTGCCTCATCGTTTGATGCGAAAGCTGCCACATGCAACGGTGTTCGTCTTGATCCATCTCGAGCTTCGAGATCCGCACCATTCTGAATCAGTTGTTTCAGTGTTTCTACATCGTTCTCGTGAGCGGCTTTATGCAAGCCTTCATAACGATCTAGCTGCGACTGGGAAGGCTGTACTTGCGCGAATGCAGTTGATGAAAAAAGCAAAACAGCGAATAAGGAAAACAGTAAATTCATGACCCAGACTCAGTAAGTGTTTAAAGATGGGGCGCACCTAGGCCCACAGATGGCATGGTTGTTACCAGCCTACCTGATCGACGGCCTGATTGA
>CAYULV010000089.1:12160-13732 GCA_964445655.1 uncultured Granulosicoccaceae bacterium
TAGGCCCACAGATGGCATGGTTGTTACCAGCCTACCTGATCGACGGCCTGATTGATCGTTTGTGGAGCCATCTTTGTTGCGACTGGCCATTCGCTGCCTTGAGAATGATCAAACTCGGCAGGATCAATACAGAGTGTTTTTGGCGTACCGCCGCGCACCTTGATGATGTCGAGCGACAAATGGCCACCTTGCAAGGACAAGGCAATACGTGTTGACACGGGTGAATGTTCACGACTTGTGCGCATGGGGCGATAAACCGTTGCCCAGGTCTTGCCGATTTCAGCGGCCAGCTGCAGACGGCGTTGCTTTTGTGCAGTGCTTTTATTGACCCAGACAACAACGCTTGCAAAGATGCCGGCACGTAGTACCTGTTCAGCAGCCCACAGGGTATTGGCATCATCCTGACTATCGATGATCAGAAGCCGATCCGGACGAATCCCTGCATTGCTCAAGGCCGGTGCATACGGGATATACGGTGGATTGACGAAGGCAGCCCACTGCCCATCAGCAGTCACATGGCGCAAGGCCGGCAATAGCAAGCTGAGCTCACCAATGCCTTCTTGATCAAGCAGTAGCTCGGTAACGCCGCCTATATGCCAACCCCGTGAAGGCAGGGCGGCATCAAGGCCTGCAAAACCTGTCGGGATGGATGCCAGGTCGTTGTAACGATCACGTCCACGCCAAAGCGAAGGCTCTGTTTTCAGCAGCGCATCAAGTGATGAAGTCGAGGGGCTTGCCTCCATGAATCACCTGTTCAGTGAAGTGTCTATGTCCATGCCAGTGTGCCTTGGCAGGGTACATGTCAGGAATCTCGACGCAATACACCGACATAGACGCCTTCGATGGAGAATTCCTCTTCTCGCAAGTCCACACGGATAGGCTCGAATTCATCGTTTTCCGGCAACAGCGTGACAATATTGCCGCGTTGCCGAAAGCGCTTGACCGTGACTTCATCGTTGACTCTGGCGACGACGATCTGATTGTTCTCGACATGCTCAGTGGCATGCACGGCGAGTAAGTCGCCATCGAGAATACCGACATCACGCATACTGGTACCGTTGACTCGAAGCAGGTAATCCGCGTGTGGGTAGAAGAGGTCAGGATCGACTGGCAAGTACTCTTCAACGTTCGATTCTGACGTGATCGGCTCACCGGCAGCCACTTTGCCAACCAGCGGAATGCCATCGTCCTCGTATTCGCTAACGACACGAATGCCACGAGACGTGCCCGGTATCAGTTCGATAGCCCCCTTGCGCTCCAACGCACGCAGATGGTCATCAGCCGCAGTGGGTGAACGGAAACCGAAGTGCTCGCAGATATCCGTACGGGTTGGAGGAAAGCCGGTGCGTTCGATATGCGACTGAATCATGCGCAGTATTTCCTGCTGCCGCCTGGTCAGATCATGCATGTGATAGCCCTGCTGGGGTTATGGACAGTATCTGATTATATTTACAGTTCGTATGATTTTGCAAGTGCCCGTTTCCATTTGTGCATTAACAGATGCACAGAGAAACATGGATTTGCATTGAAGTGGGGGAGTAAATTGCTGATATATGGATGAATTTACAGTGG
>CAYULV010000090.1:0-13697 GCA_964445655.1 uncultured Granulosicoccaceae bacterium
ATGCTCACCGGCGGCTCCATTGCCAGTATGACCAGGAGCTGCAATAGATGATTTTGCACCATGTCGCGAAGTGCACCGGTCTGATCATAAAAAGCGCCACGCCCCTCAACGCCTAATGATTCTGCAATCGTTATTTGCACATCACTGATACGTTCGTTACGCCATAGCGGTTCGAACAAGGCATTGCCAAAACGAAGCGCCAGCAAATTCTGCACGGTCTCTTTACCGAGGTAATGATCAATCCGAAATATCTGTGATTCCTCGAACACCGTAGACAAGCGATCATTGATTTCTTCGGCGGTTTGTTGATCGCGACCCAAGGGCTTTTCCAACGCCACCCGGCTCAGAGGAGTAATCAACCCCGCCTTGTGTACGCCTTCAGAAATATGTGAAAACAAACTCGGTGCGACTGACAGATAGAAAACCCGGACCCTGTCCTCCCGCCCTGCCAGCGCCGCAACCAAGCCGGCATAGGACGCCTGATCGGTCACATCGACCGCAAAATAATGGACCCGCTGTAGAAACGCCTGCCAATGCTCCTCGACGAAATCCGCCTCGCTGATATGCTGACGAACATCACGATCGAGCATTTTTCGAAATTCGTCGGTATCGAGCTCGGCCCGGGCAATGCCGATAACGCGACCATCGTCTGGCAATTGCCCTTCGCAATGCCGGAAATACAAGGCAGGGATCAGCTTCCGGATGGATAAATCGCCGGTGCCCCCAAACAACACGAAATCGAAAGCCTGCAGGCTTTCATTGGATATAAGATTCATTTCGGTAACTTTACTACCAATATTATGTAAGAAAAGAATTGGTGCTAATTCGGAAAGTCTGAAGCATAACGCAAATGCTATGACATAATTGTGTAATTAACTTACCTGAACGCAAAGCATGAGTAATCTAGACGCCACCGTGCAATCGGTCACCGCACGGATCACAAGCCGTAGTGAGGATAGCCGCCAGGACTACCTCGAGCGCATCAACAAGCTGGCTGCCGAACCGCCGCATCGGCGTGTCATGGGCTGTACCAATCTCGCCCATGCATTCGCTGCCGCCCCCGAGGACGACAAAATCGTCTTGCACGCCGAACGCGCGCCTAACCTGGGCATCGTCACGGCGTACAACGATATGTTATCAGCCCACCAACCTTATGAGCAGGCCCCAGAGCGGATTCGCGCGGCCGCCCGGGCCGTCGGTGCCACCGCTCAGGTCGCTGGCGGCACCCCCGCCATGTGCGACGGTGTTACTCAGGGCCAACTGGGTATGGAGTTGTCGCTGTTCAGCCGCGATGTCATCGCCATGTCCACGGCAATTGCCTTGTCGCACAACGTCTTCGACGCTGGCGTCTTCCTCGGCGTCTGCGACAAGATTGTTCCCGGCCTGCTCATGGGCGCTCTGGCCTTCGGCCACCTGCCGGCCGTCTTTATCCCGGCTGGCCCCATGACAACAGGTATTCCCAACAAAGACAAAGCACGAACCCGTCAACTCTTCGCCGAAGGTAAATGCAGCCGCGAAGACCTCCTGAAATCAGAGAGCGACTCCTATCACGGCCCCGGCACCTGCACTTTCTACGGCACCGCCAACAGTAATCAGATGATGATGGAGATCATGGGCTTGCACTTGCCTGGCGCCGCGTTCATCAATCCGGGTACCGACTTGAGAAAAGCTCTGACAACAGCCGCTGCGCAAAGAGCACTCGCCATCACTGCACGCGGCAACGAATTTACCCCCCTGGGTCGCATGATCGATGAGAAAGCCATTGTCAATGCCATCATCGGCTTGCTGGCCACCGGCGGCTCAACCAACCACACCTTGCATATCGTCGCTATCGCAAGAACCGCAGGTATTAAAGTCAACTGGGATGATTTCGATACCTTGAGCCACGTCATCCCGACACTCACGCATATCTATCCAAGCGGCCAGGCTGACGTCAATCAATTCCACGCGGCCGGTGGCATGGCGCTCGTCATCCGCGAATTGCTTGACGCGGGACTGTTGCATGATGATGTACAAACTGTCGCCGGTAGCGATGGCTTGAGAGCCTATACCCAGGAACCGTGGCTGGAAGACAACACGCTGAAATGGCGGGAAGGTCCGAAGAAGTCGATAGACAGCACCGTCGTTGCCACTGCGAAAGAACCCTTCCGCCCGGACGGCGGCCTACGTCTTCTGTCAGGAAATTTAGGTCGAGCCGTGGTCAAAACCTCTGCCGTCAAACCCGAACACATGGTGATTGATGCACCGGCTGTTGTCTTTCATTCTCAGGATGCCTTGCGCGTCGCCTTCGAAGCCGGCGAACTGGAAAAGGATTTCATCGCCGTCATCGCTTATCAGGGCCCACGCGCCAATGGCATGCCAGAGCTGCACAAACTCACCCCTATACTCGGCGTACTGCTGGATCGCGGTTTCAAGGTAGGCCTGGTTACTGATGGGCGAATGTCAGGTGCGTCTGGCAAGGTCCCAGCGGCAATTCATGTCAGTCCCGAATGTGTACTTGATGGCCCCTTGGCCAAAGTTCAGACCGGTGATCAAATCCTGCTGGACACTGAAAATGGCATCCTTGAAGCGAAAGTCTCTGAAAAGGAATGGAACGCACGCGTGGTAACCGCTCCCGATCTGTCCCGCAAAACGGTCAATATGGGCCGCGAACTGTTTACCCCTTTCCGCAATCAAGTTAGCAGTGCAGAACTTGGCGCCATGTGCGTCTTCGACGAATAGATACAGATAATAATGATCAAACAACTCATGCAAATCGCACCAGTCATTCCGGTACTGGTCATCGATGATGTAAAAGACGCAAAACCGCTGGCCGAAGCTTTGGTCGCCGGTGGCTTGAGAGTCCTTGAAGTCACATTAAGAACTCCAGCCGCGCTGGATGCCATCGGGGAAATGAGCAAAGTCGAAAACGCCATCGTTGGCGTCGGCACCGCGCTGAATCGTGAGGACTTGCAAAAAGCGCAAGACAAGGGCGCGACCTTCGCAGTTAGCCCAGGCTTTACAGATTCACTCGGCAAAGCCGCGAGTGATTTGTCCATGCCACTGTTGCCCGGCATCATGACGCCGGCGGACATCATGCGCGCACTTGATCAGGGCTACACGGAACTGAAATTCTTCCCCGCCTCACAAGCCGGCGGCACGACGCTGCTCAAGGCACTCGGTGGCCCGTTCACAGAACCAAAATTCTGTCCCACTGGCGGCATCAGCGCGAGTAATGCGAAGGAATATCTATCCCTGCCAAACGTCCTTTGTGTGGGTGGCTCTTGGGTCGCGCCGCGTTCGATGGTTACCGACAAGAACTGGTCAGGCATCACGCAGCTTGCGGCCGAGGCCATGACACTCAAGGAAGCTTGATAACGCTTGATCAGAACGCTTGTTCATAACGCCTGATCAAGACGCATACTCAGGGCAGTTGTTAATCGTCGTCGAGTGATAACTGAAAGGTCTCATCTGGAAAATATTTGGCCAGGCGTATATCGGCGGTTCGTGCATGGCCCTCCATGCCTTCGAGCCGCGAGATACGTGCTGTAGCTTCCGCGACAGGCTTGGATGCCTCACGCGTCGCCTGTTGCCATGTCACGAGTTTCATATACTTGTGCACTGACAAGCCGCCCGTGTACTTGGCAGAACGAGATGTCGGTAACACATGATTCGTCCCGGACGCCTTGTCACCAAATGCAACCGTCGTCTCTTCACCCAGAAACAAGGAGCCATAGCACTGCAGTCGTTCAAGCCACCAGGGCAAGTCAGCCGCTTGAACTGTCAGATGCTCCGGTGCGTATTCGTCTGAGGTTGCAGCCATGACTTCACGATCAGCACATAGAATGACTTCCGCATAATCACGCCAGGCAGCTGCTGCATTATCCCGATTGATCTCTGGCAGATCGCTGATCAGATCAGGCACACGAGCAATAACCTTCTCGGCCAATTCACGACTGGACGTCACCAACCAGACTGGTGAGTTGTAACCATGCTCGGCCTGTCCAACAAGATCTGCCGCGACTATCTCGGCATCGGCTGTCTCGTCAGCCAGAATCAAACTGTCAGTCGGCCCGGCAATCATGTCAATGCCAACTCGCCCATAGAGAATGCGCTTGGCTTCGGCGACAAACTGATTACCCGGCCCCACCAGAATGTCCGCCTTGGGCAAGCCAAATAATCCGAAGGTCATCGCAGCAACACCTTGCACGCCACCCATCGCAAGAATCGAATCAGCGCCACATAGATGTGCGGCATAGATAATCGCGGCGTTGATCCCTTCACCCTTTTTAGGTGGGGAACAAGCAACAATATGCTTTACACCTGCAACCTTGGCCGTCGTGACTGTCATGATCGCACTGGCAATATGGCTATAACGACCGCCCGGTATATAACAAGCAGCGGCCTGACAAGGCAAACTCCTCTGACCTAAGATAAACCCAGGTATGACTTCAAGTTCGACGTTGGCGATCGTTTCTTTTTGTACTTCGGCAAAACGCCGAACGTTATCGTGTGCAAATGCAATATCATCTTTGAGCTTTTGCGAAACCTGAGTGGCAGCTTTGGCAATTTCTTCTTCGGTCAGTAGAAGATTGCCATCATAGTCATCAAATTTGGCCGCGTATTTTTGCGCGGCCTCATCACCACCACGTTCGATATCGTCGAGAATCCCCTGCACAACGTCGCGAACGTCACCCGCGTCACTGGTCGAAGTCTTGGATGCTTGCTTGAGAAATTCGCGTGTCATGAATGGTTAATCCTGTTTTAAAATCGAAGGCGAGTCAGACCGAGCTGCGCCAATACAATACTGGTTTCGGTATCAATTACATCAACCAGTTTATTAAGTCCTGCTTCTCCGGCGGCCGCTATCGCATATAACAATGGCCGCCCCAAAAATACAAAATCAGCACCCAGTGCATAGGCCTTCACTACATCTTCACCAGAACGAATGCCGGAGTCATAAAAAAGCGTGAAGTCATCCCCCAGAGCCTGACGAATCTCAGAAAGCTTATGTATAGCTGGCGCGGCGCTATCGAGTTGCCGTCCACCATGACTGGACACTTGAATGGCATCGACGCCCACAGACTTCAAACGCTCTGCATCCTCAACATTGGTCACTCCTTTTATTACCAGCTTCCCCGCCCAGCGGTCACGCAAGCGCTGCAACAAAGCCCAGTCGGCGCCAGCGCGACTACTGGTACGATCGAACTCACCAAATTCACCTCCAAAGTTGGCAAGCTCAGGCCTGCCATTGATCAGTGTCGACAGCGACCAGCGAGGATGCAGTGCAAAATCAATAAACTGTCGCGGTCCAATTTTGAAGGGCATGGTAAAACCGCGACGCAATTCCCGTGGTCGACGTCCGACTTCCGGTACATCCACGGTCAACACGAGCGTGTCATAGGCAGCGGCCTTCGCTCGATCAACCAGAGCATTGGAGCTATCTTCATTGCCGCTGAAATAAAGCTGAAACCAGGCATGCCCTTCGGCGACTTCCTGAATCCGTTCGAGCGATGTCGACGCAGCAGTAGACACCCCATGTGGCATCTTGTATTTGGCGGCCAGCCGAGCCAGCATCAGGTCGGCCCCGGGTCCAGCTAAATTGCACATACCCATCGGGCTGATCCCGAAAGGCATTTCAGATGCCTTGCCAAACACGTCCACTGCCGTGCTTCGAACTTCAACATCATTGAGCACACGGGCTTCCAAGGTAACCTCTTGCATGGCGGCCCGATTGGCCCGCTCTGCAAACCCAAGCCCGGCTGAACCATCCATGTAGTCAAACACCATCCATGGCAGACGACGTCTGGCAAGCTGTCGAGCATCCTCGCTCGTATGAATATGCCGACTGGCATCCATAAAACTAACTATTGCGTGAAGCCAGTGTTTTCATGAAGCGATCCCGAATCACCACCGGGTCCATCGTTATAACCGGTACCTTGACATTCCCGGACTCACACTTGGACACAATGATCGTCATCTGATCACCTGCCAAAGCCTTCTGCATGGCTTCAACGGTGTCTTCTGCCGAACACTCAACCACGTTCTCACAACCACAAGCCTCGGCGACCTTGGTCAGCGATGTTTTCTTACCGGCATATGTGGGTTGATCTCCGGTTGATCCATAACTGCCGTTATCAACAATCAGCAAGATAAAATTGTTGGCAACATTGTTGGCTATCGTCGACAGCGTCCCAAGGTTGGTCAATACGGATCCATCACCATCGATCGAGATCACTTTCTGCTTCTGAGCCAAGGCGACGCCAAGCCCGATCGATGATGCCAGACCCATGGTACCCAGCATATAAAAGTTACTGGGTTGATCATCCATCAAGTGCAGTTCCTGGCTAGGCAGGCCAATATTGCACACCACCAATTGATCACTGATAACTGGCTTGAGTAGTTTCAACAGTTCAGATCTGATCATTTCAATACCCCTTCCAGAAAGAAGCATCAGTCAAAATAGCAACTGGCTTGTTACACATGTAAGTGTGCTTGAGGATCGCATCGAGCTCATCGGCGTCCTTTTCATGGTGAAAGTGGTAAGTCGGAATGTTCAGCTGAGCCAACAAGGCTTTGGTATGCACAGCCATTTCAACCTGACAAGCCACTGGCTCACCCAACTCGCCGCGATAACTGATCAGCATCGGTAAAGGCATGCGGTAATACTGCGTCAAGGTCACCAAGGTATTGATGACCACACCAATGGCGGTGTTCTGCATGATGATGCCAGCGCGTTTACCACCCATATAAGCACCCGCGCACAGGCCAATACCTTCATCTTCCTTGTTGCACGGCACATGATGAATCGCATCACTGCCCTCAACCTTGTCGATGACACCCGCCAACTGCTTGCACGGAACGGTGGTTATAAACTCGACCTGATTACTGACCAGGTCGGCGACAATCTTGTCATTGATCGACAAAGCAAAACCCTCTTTGCACGGAGAAAACAGGCAGTATTAACTAAATAATAGATTTACACAATCTAAATATTATTTAGCTTTCCTTAACTAATGCTTTAGCTTCGATTCGCGATTCACCGAGCAGGGGTAACGCCGCAAGCAGACCGTCTAACGCGCGATAACCGCTTTCACTTCAGATAACAATCGCTCGACCAGACGCGCTTTCGAACAATCATGGCGCGTCAAGATACCCAAGACTCGCGGACGCGCCGGTGGCTTCAAGGGAATCTTCTTCAAGCCGTTGAAGATCGGGTCCGGCACACAGATGTCGGGAACGATAGACACGCCTAAACCGTAGGAGACCATACTCGCCACCGATTCGAGTGATTCCATTTCCATTGAGGTGTTGACCGTTATCTTGTTGGCCACAAGCCATTCATCGGCAAGTTCCCCCACTGTTGCGCGACGCGTGTGACGAATAAACGGAAGAGACTGCAACAACTCGTTTGGATTGGATTCTTTGACGTCAGCGCTGGTTAACAGAACCAGAGGCTCTTCGACAAAGGGTTGCCATAACAGGCTGCGCGGTATGCGGAAAGGCTCGGTTAAAATGGCGGCATCCAGAGCATCGCGCTCTACTTGTTCGGTCAGGTCGTATGACAGGCCTGGGACTACTCTGATAGTCAAGCCGGGAGCTGATTGCATCAAGGCTTTTACTGACAAGGGCACAAGCCCGCGGATGGTTGACGGGACCGCGCCCAGGGTCAACTCGCCACTCCAGTTTTCGGTGCCGGGCAGATCATCAAGCAGGCTGTCATAAGCCTGGATGATATCGCGAGCTTTAGGTACAACTGCATGACCCAGTTGATTGAGCTTTGGCGGTGTTGAGTGTCGGTCAAATAGACTGACTTGCAAACTTTCTTCGAGGCGTTTCATTTGTTGACCCACCGCCGCCTGGGAGACGCCAACAAAGTTTGCCGCTGCACTGAAGCTGCCCTGCTCCGAAATGGCGATCAAGGTTTTCAACAGGGTCAGTGACAAGATACTCTCCGAGATTCAGCGTCGGCTATTCATAATTCCGAGGATACCTTGTAACAGCACAGCACTGAGGACGAATGCGCCACCGATCAGCGTATTGCGGGCCGGGATTTCTGTCACTGCCAACCAGACCCACAATGGCGCCAGGGCTGTTTCCCCCAGACACAGGAGTGGGATCTCCGCCGATGGGACACTTTTTGAACCTGATGTAATCAGAATAAAGCCGACGCCAATCTGGATGGAACCGAGAGACAAGGCAATGAGTAGATCATGTGCGCTGATCGTAAAAGTTGGCAACAACACGATGCTGAGCGATGCGGCTACCAGCCCGGCCAGACACGTGAAAGGCATGCTGTCGCTACGATGTGAGTAGCGTAGAGAGACCACCATGATGGCAAAGGCGAATACCGCAATGAATGAATACAGAATGCCTTTGGCATCACCTGCCCCGATACCGCCGGAGACCATGATAAACACGCCGATGATCGCCCCAGCGGTCGCGACTGCAGTTAACATCGAAATACGTTCGCGAAGCAAAACCCAGCCTAAAAGAGCAGCCAAGACCGGGCCGGTACTGATGATCAATACCGTGTTTGCCACCGACGTATGGAACAGGCTCATGATGTAGCCGGTAAAGCTTGTGGCCAGACTCAAGGTGACCACGATATCTGTCCAGTGCGCGGGTTTGAATTGCGCAAACAAGGAGCCTGACGATGATGTTCGCGCCTGGCGTATGCACATGAACAGAAAAACGGTGGCTGAAAACGCCAGTGAACGGTAGAACAAGACCGTCCAGGGATTGGCCGATTCAATTTGGCGCACCAAAACGCCCGAGGTACTCATGAATACCCCGGCTAGCAGGATATAAATGACGCCCCGACGGTAAGACTGCACTACAGCAAATTCAGAAACAGTAAGACTGTCATCGCCACCAGCACAATGAACATCATCGCAGCAACACTCCATCCACGAGCAAGCAGCGCTCCAGGTCGGCTTATGCGCTCGATATTGATATAGATGCTGGCCAGAAGTCCTAACAGGATTTGTCGCGCTCGGGTATTCAAGGCGACAACTGTTTGCACCACACCCGGCATGCGATCTGGAATGAACTTGCGGTACAGCCAGTCACTGTCAAGATTCGTAGCACGCAGCTCGGGTGGATGCAGTCCCGATTTCATCAGGAAGACGAACGCCAGTAGCGCGAAGCACAAGAGCTGTAGTTGTGCCAGTACGTGGCTGACGGTGTATGGCTTGTAGTCGACCTCAAACGGTAACAATGCGTAGAGTGTGTCTGGGAAGACGCCGATACCGATGCACAGTGCAGCGGTGATGATCATGGCTATGCGCATGTGCAGCGGTGCTTCGAACGGTCGCTTGCCACTGTCATGAGCAAAGAACGTGAAATAAGGAATTTTTATACCCGAGTGACTCAGCACCCCTGCCGAGGCGACCAACAGGCAGAACCAGACAATGTAATAACCATTGTTTGCAGATGCATCCAGAATGAGTGACTTGGAAACAAAGCCACTGAACAACGGGAAGGCCGAGATTGATGCCGCACCCACCAGACAACAAATGGCGGTTACCGGCATGGTCTTGTAAAGACCACCGAGTTCCGATGCTTTTGATGTTCCGGTTCTGAATAGAACTGCACCGACACTCATGAAGAGCAAGGCTTTATACAGGATATGACAGAAGGCATGCGCCGCTGTGCCATTCAATGCCATGTCAGTACCGATACCAACACCGACCACCATGAATCCGAGCTGATTGTTCAGGCTGTAGGACAGTACGCGGCGCAAGTCGTTTTCTATTTCCGCAAAGAATATCGGGAACAAGGTCATGATCGCACCGATGTAGATCAACAGCTCCGTACCCGCATAGCCCCTTGCCAACGCATAAACGGCCATTTTTGTCGTGAAGGCCGACAATACAACGGTACCGGTGACCGTTGCTGCCGGATAAGCATCCTGCAACCAGTTATGCATGAGCGGGAATGCGCACTTGATACCAAACGATATGAAGATCAACCAGGTAGCCGGGCTGACCAGCCCCAAATGACCGAAGGCAATCGAGCCGGTGTCATGAAAGTGGAGTAACAAGCCAGCCAACAACAGGACACCCGACAGGACTTGAATGACCAGATAACGAAAGCCCGTTGCATAAGCCGCAGGCGTGCCGCGGGCCCAGATCAGGAACACGGACGCAAGCGCCGTCCCCTCCCACCAGATAAACAGGCTGATCAGATCACCGGCGAATACACCACCGATAGCGGAACCCGCATACGCCAGAGTGGCGATTTGCTGGACTTTATCTCTGACATGCCAGGCATAGATGCCGGATAACCAGGCAGCTATGCAGAAGATGATGCCAAAGATGATTGATAGTTTGTCGACTCGCATGAAGGCGAGTTCGAAGCCAACCACATTGACCGTTACATGTTGGCCGTGGCTGTAACTCAATAGCGATAACAAAGCCAGCGCCGGTGTGACCAGCAGCAGAATTGCTCTGCCGCGTGACGGCAGCAAGGCACACAGCACGGCGGCCCATAAGAATATGAAAGGAGGTGCAAACATGTCAGTCATGATTCGTCCACACCGCGACCTAATTTAAAGCCTGTACTGCTTGGGTATTCTTCACTATCGACAGATTGATCCCCGTAGTACGACTCATCGCGTTTGATAACGCGCCGAAGCTGCTTGGCACCAAGCACTATTACCGTAAAAGCGATAAAACCAACGACGGCGTGATAGCCATACCAGCTCTCTCCCGGGACCTTGGCATGTCGGTGGACAACGAAATCTGCAAGGAATAACAAGACGCAAAGGATCGACAAGCCTTTGACCAGTTTCGCGACACCTGACTCGGTACTGGTCCAGGCCAGATAGCGTGCCAGTGACTCTCTGGTCGTGAGATTTTCTCGATTTATCGCCATTGGATCATTCCAATAAGTTCGACGAGCGGTTGCGGATTGAAAAACAGCAGTATGCAAAAGCTGGTTGTTATAACAATTGCGCAAAGAGATGCGAACGGCGCCTCCTGACGTTCGGCAGACGCGCCTTCGGGTAGCGGTTTGAGGAAGGCTCGCATCGGAATCGGAAGCAGATAACAGATGTTCAACAGCGTGCTAAGCATTAACACCAGCGCCCAGATCATGGTGCCACCATCAAAAGACCCGCCGGCGATCATCAGCTTGCTCCAGCTACCGGCTGTCGGTGGCAAACCGATGATACTGATCGCACCGATGAAAAATGCCGCCATCGTGATTGGCATATTTCGACCGATACCATCGAGCTCAGAAATTGATTTTTTATGCAAGGCCACCAGAATGGCACCCGCACAAAAGAACAGGGTTATCTTGCCAAAGGCATGCATGACAATGTGCGCAACGCCACCACTGATTGACAAAGTCGTGGCCAGCAAAGCCGCTAACACGATGTAGGACAACTGACTGATGGTCGAGTAAGCCAGCCTGGCTTTCAAGTTGTCTTTGGTGAAGGCAACGATAGACGACGCAATGATCGTAAAGGCTACGATCGGCAGTATCCAGGTTGCTGCACCGGTGGTCGCGACCGAATCAATACCGAAGGTATAGGTGACAATTTTCAGCAAACTGAAAACGCCGGTTTTAACTACGGCGACGGCGTGTAACAGGGCACTTACGGGAGTGGGTGCAACCATGGCTGCGGGTAGCCATCGGTGAAGTGGCATGACAGCGGCTTTGGCAATACCGAAAGTAAATAGCGCCAGCAAGATCGCCATGGCACCTCGGCTCATGCCGGTGGAACCGAGAACACCGCCTGCGGTGAAATCCAGAGTATTGGCCGCTGTTGCCGTCCAGACGATGGCCGGTAGCAATAAGCCAATCGAGCTTGCCATCAGGATGCCCAAATAAATTCTGCCGCCCTTCTTTGCGTCGGCGTTGCCCGCATGGGTAACCAATGGGTATGTGGACAAGGTCAACACTTCGTAGGCGACAAACAAGGTAACCAGATTATCGGCATAGGCCGCTGCCATAACCGCTGAAATAGCGATGGCAAAACAGGTGTAAAAGCGCGTCTGATTTTCTTCGTGATGACCACGCATGTAACCGATGCTGTAGATCGTTGTGATGATCCACAGAAAACTTGCCAGTAAAGCAAACGTGACACCCATCGGCTCCACGCTGAGCTTCAGCGAGTAGTCGGCAAGGATGGGAAAGCTTCCACTTTGCGCTATTTCACCACCGGTAAAGTCGTTGTAAATCTTGACGTTCAGCAGGAGCAGGATTATCCCGGCGACGATGATGGCGCCTTCGCGTAAATTCTTGCGCGCTTCTCCAAAATACAGAATGAAGGGGATGACAAGCAGCGGCGGTAATAAGGTCCAAAGCGGATTCATGTCAATAGCCACCCAGTAGTTCACGGGCGGCACGGCCAGCGAGGTTCAAGGTGAGACTGCCTTTTATGCCAAGGTAAAAACCAATGAACAACAAGGTATACATCGGAATCAACATCATCAGCGGCGCTTCGTTGATGCCAGAAGGCGCCGCGCTTGCTGTACGGCTACGGCGGAAAATCATGATTTCGGCGACGCGACCTATATAGACGACAGCCATCAAGGAACTGAGCAGCACCAGCACGGCAATCAACCACCAGCCTTTTTCCATTGCGGCACCAATCAACGAAAACTTGCTGACAAAGCCCACGGTCAACGGCACGCCAATAAGACCGAGGCCTGCCAGAATGAAAGCGATGCATGTAAGCGGCATGTGTTTCATCAGCTCATCGAGACTCGGTCGATGCGCGTGACCAATGCGGTAAATCATGCACCCGACCGCCATGAACAAGGTCGCCTTGATCAAGGCGTGATTCATGACGTGGACGATGCCGGCAGTCAGCCCCGCTTCGGTGGCCAGACTGATACCGGCAACGATATAACCGATTTGCGCAACACTTGAGTAAGCAAGCATGCGTCGCAGATCGGTTTGAAAAATGGCAACCAGCGACATCAATACGAAGCCTGCAACCGCGCCTGGTAGCAATACACCGTTCAGGAACAGCTGACCAAAGCTGTAGTCTTCCCCGAAGATGCTGAAAAAGAAGCGCAACAGAATATAGATGGAAACCTTTGTCGCGGTACCTGCCAGAAACGCTGTGATGGCGATCGGTGCAAAGGTGTACGCATTGGCCAACCAGGCGTGTAATGGAAAGACAGCGGCTTTGATCATGATACCGATGGTCAGGAAGCTGAACGCGACCAGTACTGCCCGGCTGGATTCACTTTCAGGGATTCGTGTGGCGAGATCCACCATGTTCAGCGTACCCGTCGCGGCATACAGAAAACCGATGCCGATAAGGATGAACGAGGCGCCAACACTGCCCAGCACAAGGTATCGGAACGCCGCGGTCAATGATCGTCTGTCGTCACCGAAAGCGATCAACATGTAAGTCGCAAGCGACGAAATCTCAAGGAAGACAAAAACGTTGAAGGCATCGCCGGTGATGACTATACCGAGCAGACCGGTAAGACAAAGCATCCACGCCGCATACAACAGATAATGTTTTTCTTTGTTAACCGCTTTGTTGATGCTGTGATAAGCGTAAATCAGCACGATCAAACTGATACCGGAGACGACCAGCAACAAGCTTGCATTGAGCGTGTCTATGTAGTATTCGATGCCCGTAGGTGCTGCCCAGCCACCGATCGAATAACGAATGGCGACACCACTGTCGAGCACTTGATCAAGCAAGCCCCAGGCGGTGGCAAAGGCAAGCACGTTGGCCAATACAGCGA
>CAYULV010000091.1:0-13695 GCA_964445655.1 uncultured Granulosicoccaceae bacterium
TAACGGCGGTGTGGGCCTATATTTTGGTGTATGCCCTGCGGACGCTAAAATAGAAATTAGCCCGTTTGAAATATTTAGACGCCAATTAAGCTTAGTAGGATCACACTCGCTTAACCACAACATCCCCGAAGCCATTCGAGTGATAACCGAGTTCGGTAAAGATATCGGCAAAATAACCACACACAAACTACCGTTTGAAGAAATCAATGAAGCCCTGACTGGAAACTTCCCAGCAGGTAGCATGAAGATTCAGTGGCAGAGTGGGTTGTAACATTCCTGCCGACAGATTGCAGATTTAGAGCAGAACATTTCTGGAAATGGGTGCCGATTGTAGCATTCGTAGAACGAGCTCTTTGAACATCGATTGCTTAAACGTAGCCATTTGAGACTATACTCTTAGAAGCTGTTGATCAGCTCTATCCGGCAAGGGGGTTCACTTGACGTCGAAAGTATGAGGCACTGGCGAACCCTTTAGTTACTCACACTTGCCAGCGTAACGTTATCACTCTTGCAATTGTTACTTCTCAATATTAACAACAGCAGCAATAGGACAGTAACAGGACCGTCGTACACCAAAATATTCAGCCATGGTCAACAGCCGCTTCGGGTCGAAAGCGGAAATTGAAGCTCCGATGAAATCGTACACTGTAGATCACATCAAGTACCGACTTTTACAAGTTAGATTGTTAACACCAAGCGACTTTGTCGTAGCTTAACTACCAAGCGATTATGTCGCAACTAATTACCAAGCGAATTTGACGGTCTACCTGATCAGTGGTTTTCTGTGTCCTTTTTTCAAGGGTCAGAGGGTTGCTAAGGATGATTATCATGAATTCCAAATCTCAACTCACAGTCGATATCATTGCCAAAGTAGCTGAGGGTAAGATCGATATCATTAATGCTGCAAAGCTTCTGAATAAGTCCCGTAGAACCATAGAGCGCTATTTACAGCGATATCGTGAAATCGGTATTCAGTTCGTTATTCATCAGAATGCGGGAAAGTGCCCAGCCAATAAGATCAGTGATAAGTTAAAACGCCAGGTGCAGAGCTTGATTAAGAAAAAGTACTTCGATCTGAACTTGACTCACTTGGGAGAGATGCTCGAAAAGCACCACAGCATTCGTGTAAAGCGCGAGACGCTCCGTTGTTGGGCGCATGAGATACATCATGTTAAGCGTGCTAAACGCCGGAGATCGCAGATTAGGAAGCGGCGTGAACGAATGGAATCACCCGGAATACTTCTGCAGATGGACGGCAGTACGCACCGCTGGTTTGGCGATAAGAAATCTTGTCTCATAGCGCTTATCGATGATGCGACTAGCGAATTACACGCTGAGTTCTTTGATGCCGAAACGACTCTCGGTTGTTTGAAGGTGTTGCGTGACTTTATCAAGCATAAAGGCCTATTTAAAGCACTCTATGTTGACAGGGCTGGTATTTTCGGCGGACCTAAGCGGTGCAACTTCTCTCAAGTGAAACGCGCCTGTGAAGAGATAGGCATCGAAATAATCTTTGCCAACTCGGCCCAAGGTAAAGGCAGGATAGAACGCTCGTTTGACACATTCCAAGATCGTCTAGTACCAGAACTCAGACTCAAGCGGATCAAACGCATGAGCACAGCTAACAAGTACTTACAGGAATGCTTTATCCCCGAGTTCTGGGAATCAAAAATCGAAGTCAATCCTCGAAATACGGAATCCGAATACACTGCGCTACCAAAGCACATCAATCTGGATTCTATTTTTGTCGTCAAAGAATACCGAAAAATACGCAATGATCATACGTTCAGCTATGGCAACAAGTTCTATCTGATCGAATCACCGCTACGTCAATCTATCGCCAAACAGAAAATTGAAATACGCTCCACAGATGAGAATGGCTTCACCGCGTTCTTCGCTGGCCGTCAACTGGTTGTTTCCGAAGTACGCGAACCGACAAAGCCTTCCATGCTCAATATGGACATACAGAAGAAACTGGATGTGCTGGAGCTGGCAGAGCAGCTAGGCAATGTTAGCGAGGCCGCCAAGATCAGTGGTGTATCGCGCGATACCATCTACCGGCACCGTAAGCTGGTCAGAGAGGGCGGCGTAGCCGCCCTTAAACGCCAAGTAAACCCAGGCCACAGCCACCAGAACCGCACCGATGAAAGCATTGCCAACACGGTTATTGAGTTCTCGTTGGACAACCCTCATCTTGGGCAAGCGCAGGTGGCTAACCAATTATGGAAAAACTACGAGATTGAACTGAGTGCTTCTGGCGTGCGTAACGTGTGGCTACGAGAGAACATGCAGACTATCAGGCTTCGGCTTCAAAAAAAGCAATCGACGTCAGACTGGCTGATGTAGGAAATTCCGCCATAAAAATTATGATCCTGATGGGTATCGTGTCGTTATTTCCAACAGTGGTTGGTTCCATCTAGTTGGTTGTCGTATTTTCTATAACGATGAATTCGATTGAATGGGGACTGAATGTAATCACTCTACCGCCGCTCACGGTGACGGCAGAGCTAACTACGACTAAAATCAGTCAGAATCAATAGTGCTTCTAATATCGGTAGCGCCGCGTATTTTCATGGCCAGACGCTCAAGAATCAGTTTATCCGTACTGTCGTCCACATGGCCCGCCAATGTAATCACACCATGATGGTTCATTGAGGCAGTTACCGTAGAATAAGCACCAAGCTCATGCCTGAATTCGTGCCATGACAGAGGCCCATCATTGCTCGTTTCTGGCGCTTTTGGTTGATTTTCAAGTTCATGTGATGCATACACCGTACCGACGATGAACGGCATTGATACAACGGCTGCTAAAGAGACTAATTTGATAGTGTTCAATTTCATTTTGTTATTCCTCATGCGAGATCTGTAATCGTGTCGGATCGAGTGATCCGTTAGAGCCATAATAGAGTCCAGATCTGACAGTTAGATGTCGCCAAAATTACTTTATACGAACCGAAGATACAGATGAGGAGCAGATCATCCCTTTCCACCAAACAGAGCCAAAGCTAGCTAATGGTTAGAATCTGACTGATCGTCGAACTTACGCACCGTAAAACCAATGCTCGTTTCATTATTAGCTGAGGTGGCGTGAGGCATACCACCATGCATACGTGCAATGGCGGCTACGATACTGAGACCGAGCCCGTGGTGTTTGTCCGCCATAGATCGAGACATCTCTACTCGATAAAAACGGTCAAACAGGCGGCTTAAAGCATCTTGCTCAATAGATTCACCGTTATTGGTTACCGTGATATCCAAATATCCATCATCAAGGCTCGTAATACTAATATGTATCGCCGATGACGGTATTGCATACCTCACAGCATTACCCAATAAGTTAGAGAGTGCTCGTTTTATCAATGGCACATCGAGTTCAGCTGCGCTGTCTCCAGCGATGGCAACTTGAACGTCTGCCTCCCCCAACATCGCTTCATGATAGTCAACAACATCGGATACGATATCCGCCACACTAATTACTTTGGTGCAACGTGGTCGCGAGCCCCTTTCCGCACGAGAGAGAAACAACATACTTTTGATGATTTCCGACATTCTGTGAAGCTCTTCTAGGTTGGAACCAAGAATGTCGCTCATACTGCTATTTTGATCCGCGTCACGCAGTTCCAACTCGCAGCTGGTGATCAACGTCGTCAGCGGAGTGTTGAGTTCGTGCGCAACGTCTGCGTTAAAGTTTTCGAGCTGCCTATAAGAGCGATAAAGTCGATCGAGCAACTCATTAAACTGTGTAACGATCGGTTGTAGTTCCTGAGGTTGTTGTGTTCCATTCAGCCGAGATCCCAATGTACTTGCACTGATTTGGTGAAGTTGTTGAACAAGCGTATTTACTGATTCCATTTCTCGTTTTACTAACCACCTAGCTCCACAGGCAACGGCTATTGCGGCTAGGATGGATGACAGGGATAACGCTATCGCTAACCATCGTAATAGCTCTCGATCGGCATGGTTGTCAAAATAAATCGAAGCAAAGCCAGCAGGTATAGCATCAGAAATCGGCGGGGTGGCGAACGTTAGTGTTGTGTTCTCTCCACCGTCTACTTTCTTGAATAGATTGTCTCCCTCGTAAAATATATTGCCGTTGCGATCAACAATTTCCAATTGCAATTCATGGTGAGTTGCTAGAAAGTCATCCAATTTGTGCCGAAGTTCTGCAACCGCATTCTCAACCGAAGTCTCTTCAAACATATGTTCGACGTGTATTCTTCTTTCTTCAAGCCCCTCTGATTGTCTGGTTGAGAGATGATTGTTGATTACTACAAATACTACTAAAGAGACGGCTGCAAAACTAAGGAAAACCTGGAATGAAATCCACTTAGAGAGCCTTGCTCGTAGTGCCGGAGGAGAATTGTGTTTCACTCTATAGATCGATCTTCAAGTACGTAGCCCATACCGCGTTCAGTGTGTAAAAGAGGATTTTCGAAGGGCACATCTAATTTTGTTCTAAGCCTACGTATGGCCACTTCCACTACATTAGTGCCGCTGTCGAAATTCATATCCCAAACCTGTTCCGCGATCAGTGCTCTTGAAAGCACAGCACCTTGACGACGCAACAATAACGTTATCAAACTAAACTCCTTCGCCGTTAATTCTAAAGTCTCACCACCACGTGTAGCTTTGCGCCGAACCAAATCTACTTCCAAGTCGGCCAAGGCTAGCTTTGTTGCTTCTGAATTATCACCACTACCACTGTTCTGCCGTCTCGTAATGACACCCAAACGAGCAACTAACTCGCTAAAGGCAAACGGCTTAACAAGATAGTCATCTGCACCTGATTTCAACCCATCAACGCGATCGTCAACCCCAGTAACTGCCGTTAGCATCAGGACCGGTGTCGCTTTCTTGCTCCGAAGTGCTGTTAACAGTGCCATACCATCAAGTCCTGGCAACATTCTATCGAGCACTATCGCATCGTAATTGCCTTCCACCGCCAGATGCAGGCCATCCAAGCCATCATTGGACACATCGACGGTGTAGCCTTCTCCTGTGAGGCCCTTTCTGAGGTATTCAGCGAGTTTAATCTCGTCCTCAACAACAAGCAGTTTCATAATGTCCTGTCCATTCGCCGCACCATTGTACAGTGGCATCCCCATTGTTGTTACCACAGTCTGTGTAAGCATCTACTTGGCCGCAACCGAGACTGAGCCCTTCATACCTGCCTCGAAATGACCTGCTTTCAAACAGGCAATATCCACGGTACCGGCTTTGGTGAATGTCCAAATAACCACGCCTTCTTTGTCAGCTTCCAGTGACACAGAATTTGGCTCCTCATGTTCCATACCAGGGAATTTTTTCATCAACTCATGATGCTCCAAGATTTCGGATTCTGAGCCGAGTACAAATTCATGAGGAATTTTCCCATCGTTGGTGATATTGAATTTTATCGTTTCTCCAGCAACAACATCAAATTGAGCAGGGATAAACCGCATATTATCGTCCATTGACACCGCGATAGTGCGATCTACTGCGCCCGCATCCCCGGGCACACCGATTTCACTTTCATGATGTCCTTCATCGCCGGAGCCATGTCCGTGGTCGGAGTCCGCCGCACCACTCGCGTGATGATCATCCGATCCACCATGATCGTTATGACTGGACGTGCAACCCGAAACAAGCGTTAAGACACCAAACAGTGCCACGGTTGAAAGTGTAAGGCTATTCATGGATATGTTTTTCTCATTAGATGTTATGAAATATTCACCCCTCGATTAGGAGGGGCGTAAGACCACACTGACTTAATCAGTGAGCATAAAATTCGCTACACGGCGAACCCCAGCGGTTTTTTCAACTTGTCTGATGATTGCTCGCACATCGGTTGTACTCTCGAGATACCCGGTAATGGTCGCAACGCCATCGTTAATAGCCACGTTGACCTGTGGATAACCAAGAAGCCAATGCTGTAAGTCGCGCATGTCGCGGTGTTCTGGCGCCTCTGAAACGAGCGGTTGATTGATTAGCTCGTGAGAGCCCTGTGCGGAAGCACTCATTGCTAGAAAACCTGCCACAATAAAACGTGTGATTTCCATGCTTAGTACTCCAATCAAATCGTTATCAAAGATGTCACGTTCCAGTTATCGAGGTTTGTGGAGCTTAACTTAAGAGTTTGTGATTGCACTATCCGAACAGCTTGATTACTTTTTTGTTATCTGTTTATTAGCGCGTTCAAACAGATAACGAACGGTGCTCTAAATCATCGACGATGTAATGCAGGTATCGGCAAAAAAACACCGATAAATGAACCACTAGGCGAAGTGTCGCCGCGATGTCATCTATTTGTAATCTCAGCGTACGTGAATTGTAAAGCCTAAAACCCACAATACTGTCTCCTCCTGCCGATAGCTGTAATGCTGGGGCACACGTGTTGCTGGTAACACTTCATCTTTTTTGGACAAGTACTAAACGGGATAACAATGAGTATTCATAACAACAGAAACAGTGCGGTAGTCACAACACTGTCCCTCATGGCGATGGCTGTCAGCGCCATCGCTATTTCTACACCAGGGTACGCTGATTCGCACATCGTGCGTGTTGATGCAAACACGGGTATTACCTACAACTCTGCCATGTCTAATTATCGCTCGATGGACGAAAGTGAGAAAAGTGATTGGAAACAAGCTAATGACAAGGTAGGAGAGATCGGTGGATGGCGTACCTATGCAAGCGAAGCCTTTCAAGCCAATAAGCGTTTGGAGGAAGAGCAACTGAACAGTGAAGGCTCCGTTGAGGCCACCATGGAAAAAAGCGAAGAGCTGAATGAACCCATTACTAGTGCGACAGGCGAAGACACTGCAGATTCGACTGTAGCTGAAAACAAGGCAACAACGACCAGTAGCTCAGCTACCCAGGCTGCCATGGAACTACAGCATAAGTCTGCAACCGCATTGTACCGTGGTTATAAAGAAGTCACCTTGCAGGATTGGAAAGCGGCTAATGATCGTGTGGGTGAAATAGGCGGTTGGCGAACTTATGCGAGAGAGGCCTTTCTGGCTAATCAGAGGCTGGCTGAAGAAGCCGGAGAGAACCAATGAAGATAACGCTAGATAGAGTTCGTGGTAAGTTTATTATTACGGTATTAGCGGCGACAACGTTGACAGGCTGCGCAAGCTTTGACATCAAAGAGAGCGTGGCGTTGACTAATGAGGAAGCTTCGGCATTCACCGGTGGTAGCTTAGAACTCGCTATTTCCGAAAAAGACAGAGAAAGGCACCGAAAAACGGCTGACCAGCTATTGGCTGAGCCGTTAACCCGTGATGCGGCTGTGCAGCTAGCGTTGGTGAATAGCCCTACTGTTCAATCTATCATTGCACGTGGTTGGGCCACTGGCGCCAATGCTGCTCAAACTGGGCGTATACCCAATCCGGTGCTTTCTTTAGAGCGACTTGTATCTAGTGATGGAGATGCCACTGAAGTAGAAGCGTTCCTTGCTTTTGGTTTACTGGATGTCTTGTTGGTACCCTGGAAGCAAGATTTTGCTCAAAAACGAGCTGAGCTTGCCAAAACTCAGCTCACTGCCAATGTCATCTCAGAAATTACGGAGGTTAGAAACGCATGGACCAAAGCGGTAGCGGCTCAACAGATTGAAGACTTTGCTAGGCAAGCGCATGTGACTGCGGATGCTTCTGCTGAATTAGGAAGCAGACTTGAATCGGTTGGCAACTTCAGTCGACTACAGCGCGCACGCCAACAGGTTTTCTATGCGGATGCAACGCTTGCGTTGGCTGCTGCAGAACATGAAGCAATCGCTGCACGCGAGCAGCTTATCCGTGCGCTTGGTTTAGACGATGCGCAAGCAAGGGAACTCAAACTGCCTCAAACGCTGCCTGATATACCTGAATTGCCGGTTCAACCCGACGAAGTGACCGAAATTCTGAATGATCGGCGATTGGATGTTCGCATGGCTAAAGCTGCTTTAGATGCAGCGATTAGGTCCCAGGGCTTAGGCTCGAAAGTAACCACATTTACCGACGTAGAGCTCGGCTATCGACAAGTCGAGGAGACCGTGGACGGTGATAGTGAATCGGCTAGCGGTTATGAACTTGAAGTTACCCTACCCCTCTTTGACTGGGGTGGTTTGAAACGGGATTTGATGAACGCCAATACACTGGCTGCAATCAATGAGTACAACAGGGTTGCTGGCACCGTTTCATCGAACACGCGCGAATCTTATTCTGCGTACAGAACCAGTTATGACATAGCTGCATTCTATAGGGATGAGCTCGTACCGCTTCGGAGTCTAATCTCGGAAGAGAATGTTCTTCAATATAACGGCATGTTAATCGGTGTTTTTGAACTGCTTGCCGATTCTCGAAATCAGATTGCTTCGGTGATGGGGGCGATCAGAGCAGCAGAACAATTTTGGATGGCAGATGCAGCACTACAAGCCACCATGATTGGTCTGCCCATGGATGTATCGGTTGGGCAAGTGGCAGCGGCTGGCGGTGGCGAAGAAGCTGGACATTGAGCACTAGAGATTTGATTCTAGGTTTTAGCAACGCACTCAAACAAACAGGAATGACAAACATGAATACAAGGCGCGATTTTATTAAGTACGCAACGATGACAGGAGGTGCCGTCGCTGCATCAAGTGTTAGCAGTAACTTAATGGCATCTATACCTGAAGCCGTTATACAAACCGAAGTCACAACAATGCCGCCGTTAGAAGCGAACAGCGGTCAGCACTATCACCCAGTAGTCACCCCTAATGGATGGACCCTACCATTTCGAATGCGTAATAACGTTAAAGAATTCCACCTTATCGCAGAACCCGTTGTTCGTGAAATGAGCCCAGGGTTTAATGCAAATTTATGGGGCTATAACGGACAAAGCCCTGGACCTACGATTGAAGTGGTTGAAGGCGATAGGGTTCGTATCTTTGTGACTAACAACTTACCTGAGCACACCAGTATTCACTGGCACGGGCAACGTCTGCCAAATGGTATGGATGGCGTTTCAGGATTGAACCAACCGGCTATTCCGAAAGGGAAAACGTTCGTGTACGAATTCGTTGCACGCCGTCCTGGTACATTTATGTACCATCCACACGGTGATGAAATGGTTCAAATGGCCATGGGCATGATGGGGTCTTGGGTAACACACCCAAAACGCGAGACCGATGCGATAGCCCATGTTGATCGAGACTTTTGTGTTCTTTTAAACGCGTTCGATATCGAACCCGGTGCGGCAACACCGAAAATAATGACCATGACTGATTTTAATTTATGGGCATGGAACAGCCGAATATTTCCTGGTACGGATTCTTTTAACGTCAGAACAGGCGATAGGGTACGGGTTCGATTTGGCAATCTGACCATGACCAATCACCCGGTTCATTTACACGGTCATGAGTTTTTGGTAACCGGTACCGACGGTGGCCCTACTCCTGAGTCTGCTCGGCAGTATGAGGTGACTTCAGACATCGCAGTGGGTCAGATGCGACAAATAGAATTTGTCGCAGATGAGCCCGGCGATTGGGCATTCCATTGTCATAAAAGCCACCACACCATGAACGCCATGGGGCACGACCTACCTACTTTGATCGGTGTAGACCACTCCCAGTTGACTCAGCAAATCGGCAGCGTGATTCCTGAATACATGGTGATGGGTGAACGTGGGATGGCGGATATGGCGGAGATGGAAATGCCACTACCTGATAACACAGAGCGAATGATGACCGGTGACGGTCCATTCGGTTCGATCGAAATGGGCGGGATGCTCTCTGTGTTGAAAGTGCGTGATGATCAACCCAAAGGAGATTTTTCCGATCCGGGTTGGTATGAGCATCCTCCAGGCACGGTTGCATGGGAATACACAGGAGAGTTAGAGGAGCCATCACGGTTCAAGTCGGAAGTGTCGTCTGTGGAATTGCCTTCCGATGGTGTTGAGTTCAATGCTAAAAAACCCAATAAACGAAAAGTTTAAACCAATCAAACAATTAGAGATTTCACGATGAAAAAAAGATTTTTTATACCGATTCTATTACTCACGTCCGCACTCTCAGCCCCTGTTTGGGCGCACGGTAGTAAGAGTGATGATGGCCACTCTGATACCGAAGAAGTGGTGAAAGAACAAAAGCCATGGGGTATAGCTGGCGATGCGGCCGATGTCTCTCGCACCATTGAGATCTCAATGCAAGACACCATGCGTTTCTCTCCAGAGCTACTGAATATCAAACTCGGTGAAACCATTCGCTTTGTAGCTAAAAATGATGGTCAAATTCTGCACGAATTTGTGCTGGGTACCAAAGAGACTAATGATGAGCACGCCGAGATGATGTTGAAATTTCCTGGTATGGAGCATGACGAGCCGTATATGTCTCACGTTGATCCAAGTGAAACAGGCGAAATTATTTGGACTTTTAATCGCGCAGGCAATTTCGATTTTGCGTGTTTGATTGCAGGTCATTACCAGGCTGGCATGGTTGGCAACATAGTAGTTGCTGACAACGGCTAAGTCTATTTTTATTAATTTAAGCAAAGGAATTATCAACTATGAAACGACGTACAATATTTCTCCCATTAATGATGGTCGCACTTTCTATCGCTTCGCCGATGACTTTCGCCGACAGCGATCACCCAATGACGGAAGGCGAGATTAAGAAAATCAATACAGCCACCGGCAAAGTCACCATTAAGCATGGCCCGATCGCCAATCTCGACATGCCACCAATGTCAATGGTCTTTCGTGTGGAAGACAAAGCTATGCTTGAGGGTTTAGCCAAGGGCGACAAAGTTAAATTCTATGTGATCGACAAAGACGGCAAAATGATCATCCAAGAAATCGAAAGCGAGTAATTTGATTGGAACCTCATTGGTAGTCGATATTGGCTACCAATGAACTTCAACGTATGCTTCGTTAATCTGCACAAGCCCGCTTTTCTTTCGGTATGCCGAACACCCGGAAATACCTTTGAGTATTTGGACAAAGGTAAAGCTATCTCTGGCCAGATTTATTCCAAGCCATGTCGACGACCCCTTCGGTTTGATTCACCGAATGCCCACTTCCGGCAACAGAGCGTCGCCATTCACGTTATGGCTGACAGGCGTCAGCATACTGGCTTAAAAAACACTTGGCCAGATGAACAACGCTCGTGGCAGGAGAAGGTGAATGGAACTGACCAAGATGGACTTGGGCCATCTTCAGAGAAAAACCGTCTCTCCTCGATACACTAATAAAATAAAACCCATCGCTCGCACAACTGGATTGAGATTGATAATCATGAAAAACGCAATGAAAATATTTACTAAATTAGTATTTATAGTGACTTTAACGGCCTGCCAATCGGATGCAGCAACACCTGAAACAGACAGTACTAAAGTAAGCGATATGATTCACAAAACTGAAATCACTGTCTATAAAAGCCCTACCTGTGGTTGCTGTAAAGAATGGGTAACGTATCTTGAAGAGGAAGGATTCAAGGTCACGGCAATTGATAGCAGCGATGTAGATGCGATCAAGGTGAAATACGGTCTGCCAGACCCTGAGTTGAAGTCCTGCCACACCGCGATCGTAGATGATTACATTGTGGAGGGCCATGTCCCTGCAAGCGATATTCAACGACTGCTGAAGACAAGGCCTACGAACATCAAAGGTCTCAGTGCTCCCGGCATGCCGATGATGTCTCCGGGCATGGCAAGTCGCACACCTAAAGACTACGCCGTATTGTCGTTCACCGAATCCGGAGAAACTGCCGTATATTCACAATACTAGTAGCCATGACAACAGGAACCACTGACGTTAACAAGTACCCAATCGATAGCGTATTTTAACAAGGTGACCAAGGGGTATTTCATGACAGACAAATCAGCAACGCTGTACAGAATGGTGATGACAGATCACATGTGTCCGTATGGGCTCAAATCCAAAGACCTGTTGCAGCGTCAAGGATACACCGTGAATGATCACCATCTCACAACCCGGGAGGAGGTCGATAATTTCAAGGCAGAGCACGGAGTCAGCACAACACCGCAAACCTTTATCGATGGCACTCGTATTGGGGGATTCGATGATCTCAGTGCGTATTTCGGTAATAACGCGAAAGATAAAGATGGCGTAACGTATCAACCTGTCATTGCGCTTTTTGTCGTCGCGTTCGCACTCGCCGTAGCAGTTACTTGGATAGTGCACGAAGTGTTGTTCATGCCTCAAACCATTGCGTGGTTTATCTCGATCGCCATGGTGCTATTGGGACTACAGAAACTGCAGGATATTGAAACGTTCGCAACCATGTTTCTTAACTATGATTTACTCGCACAAAAATGGGTACGCTACGGATACGTTTATCCGTTTATCGAAACAACATCTGGTTTAATGATGATGATGGGTGTACTAACGTGGTTGTCAGCACCTTCAGCGCTGTTTATCGCTGGGATAGGTGCGATAAGTGTGATCAAGGCAGTCTATATAGATAAGCGTGAATTAAAATGCGCCTGTCTGGGCGATAGCCGGGTTCCACTGGGGTTTGTTTCGCTAGTTGAAAACCTGATGATGATTGGCATGGCACTATGGACGCTATTGTCTACATGATCGTCTCTGAGGGTTCAATGCGAGTTTCCAATTGCCATTTGAAAATGAAGGGCTTAGTGATGCGAATCGAGTGACATAACACCATGGAAAATCAACGCTTGGAATTGGCTCAATGCGACCTAGTCATCAACATCGATCGTCAGTGTTGCGCCTGGTGTCATTGAGCACAGATTCGATTTTCTAATCGCGCGATTACTCGATGAGCCTAGCGTGCGCAGGCAACATGCGGTGGATCGAATGTATCGCTTTTGGTGTACCACAAACATAAAACTGAATCTGAATACCTCCCAAGACAGAAGTCATTGCTTCGGTAAGAAGTATCAGATGATTCATGTGCAGAAGATGTGCTCGAAGACCATCGATATCAACAGTGCGTCAATCGGTTTTTGAGTCATTTTATAGCATCATCACATTTGCAGATATTTTCGGCCTAGTACCTGAAAGCGTCTATCGGACATTAGCGCAGATGAGCAAGGAAGGGCTTAAAGATAAATCAGCATGTGGCCAGTATCAAATTATCACTATTCGGTCGGTATGACTTTCGCACCCGATTCGAGAACGCGGCTGTTGCAAGACCACTGCCCAGTTGATAGATTGCCACGACAAAGTCGCTCGGTATTTAGACCGACAGATTCCCTTGGTAATGACACTTTTACAAGTTAGATTGAAATACCTTGTAACCGGACATTCGCACGACCTCATTGATCGTCGCCTTTGGGCACGATCCGCTGTTCTGTATACTTTTTCATCAAGCACAAAAAAGCCATAGTCTACCAGCCGCTTTATTTGCACCAAGTCTTAATCGAACTGAAAACCGAGAAGCTATGGATCGATTAGCTTACTGTATTTCCAATATTCTCCGAACATGTCTTATAACTCTATTAGGGACGTTATGTAGTGCTATGGCACAATCCAGCTTAACTAATTTTTTCAGGCGGATTACCAGGAGCGCTAGTGCGATAGCCTGAAACTCATTGACTCATTTAAAGTGACAGCCCTTTCCAGCACAGTGAAAGCTGTTTCTGCCATGTGATTTCCCTTAAGATCCAATAGCGGGTTCACCTCAACCAACTCCAGACATACCAGCCGTTGTGAACGAATAACCGTTTCAATGATTTCGATTATTTCAAGTGGATTGAAACCGTCAGGCGCAGGTGTTCC
>CAYULV010000092.1:0-1328 GCA_964445655.1 uncultured Granulosicoccaceae bacterium
TATTTTTTACCAGACGTAAACCCGTTCAGACGCGCAACTGGACAGTCTTTAGCGGCTTTTCTTGACGAAAAAGTAAATGACCTGGAGAGCGCTATTGTTGCGATTGGCCCATCGAAGGTTGCGGCTTTTATTGCAGAACCGATTTTGTGCTCAGGCGGTGTCATCGTGCCACCGAAGGGATATCACAAGCGCTGTCTGGATGTATGTCGTCGACATGATGTGTTGTATATCTCTGATGAAGTGGTCACCGGGTTTGGCCGATTGGGCCACTGGTTTGCCTCAGAGCCTGTGTTTGACATCGTGCCTGACATCATTACTTGTGCCAAAGGCCTGACATCGGGTTATTCGCCGATGGGCGCTTGCATCATATCGAACCGTTTGATTGATGATGTCTCACATGAGAAATCACAGGGAGCGGTGTTTTCCAATGGTTATACCTATTCGGGTCACCCAGTGAGTGCCGCTGCCGCTTTGAAGAATATCGAAATCATCGAGCGCGATGGCGTTCTCGATCATGTCCATGCAGTGGCTCCCGTTTTTCAAGATCGACTAGCAGCATTAGCCAGATTTCCACTTGTCGCGGATGTGCGTGGCCAAGGCCTGCTCGGTTGCATTGAGTGTTTGGTGGATGCGGATAACGGCGATACCCTTGCACTCGATAAATCTGTCGGTGTCATGATTGATCAGCATTGTCAGGCCAATGGTCTTGTGTTACGACCCTTGATCAACATGTGTGTTTTTTCACCACCGTTGATAATCAGTGAGGAAGAAATACACAAACTGTTTGACATTATCGAGTTGGCGATCCAGTTGACGTCGGACGAACTCACAAGCAAAGGTCATCGTTTTGGTTGACATTATCGCGAGGCATCACCTCGACTATCCAGATCGACCCCGATCAATGTCGTAATTTCATGTGCAATGGCTGTTGGCAATGGACCTTTTTCAAGGGCATTTGCAAGGCCTAACACCTGTTCGACGTTACGTGCTCCGGGTATGGGTATATTGTTTGGCGACTGGGCCCATAGCCAGGCAAGAGAACCTTGAACCAGTGTTCTTCCATCGGTTTGCAATAACTCGCGAACGGCGTGCAAACGGTTTACATAGTCCGAATTCGGTTTGCCATCAATATAATAGCGAGCCCAGCCGGGGTTGGTTGCGCGAACATCGTTGGCGGCCAAGTGAGAGTCACTGTTGTACTTTCCAGATAAAAGCCCCATCGCCAGCGGGGAACGGATGAGCGCTTGTAAATCATTTTCTTGCACTAGAGTCTGCATATTGGGTGCGTTCATGAATACGTTCATGGCAAATTCAACGGCTTGAAACCC
>CAYULV010000092.1:1428-4177 GCA_964445655.1 uncultured Granulosicoccaceae bacterium
CCGATTTTGGTGACGATGATTGCCTCTGATCGATTTTTCAAGGCTTTAGCGAGCAAGCGTTCTGAATGTCCCGCGCCATACGCAGCTGCGGTGTCGAAAAGTGTAAGGCCATTATCCAGTGCGGCGTGGATGGCTTTTATTGAGTCATCATCATTTGCACCGGTGTATCCGAGGGACTGGCCATCGGTGTTGTACATCTCTCCGCCGATGGGCCAGCAGCCGAGTCCCAAGGGAGATATCTCCGAATCAAGAAATTTCATTGCTCACTCCAGCGATTTGCAGCACGCATGACACCATTAAATTATTGCGTTATCAATGGTTTTGAATGTAATGTTCGTTTCATGAATGAAACGAACTTTGACTGGGATGACCTACGTCTCTTCCTGGCAGTTGCGCGCAAGGGTGGATTGGCCGCGGCGGCAGAATCGACCGGTAAAAGTGCACCGACCTTAGGTCGCCGGATGCTGGCACTGGAGCAACAACTTGGTCACGAGCTGTTTCGCAGGCTGCCAAGAGGATATGAACTGACGGAGCAGGGCGAAACCTTGGCTAAGACTGCGTCTGCCGTTGAGCATGGCATTAGTCCCGTCACTAATGCGCTGAGTAGTACGCCGATACGACGAGTAAAGATATCCGCCGGAACCTGGGTCACGCAGTTGTTAACGCAGCGTGTCTCCGAGTTGATCCACGATACTTCTGTTGTACTGCAGTTCCTTGCTGCTGATCATCCGCTCGATATCGGCCATCGTGAAGCGGTGATTGGTATCAGGAATCAAAGACCCACCGAAATAAGTATCGCTGGTCGACAAACCAACAACATTCGATTTGCTGTTTACGCGGTCAATAAACAGGTTGAAACCTGGGCCTGTGTCATGACAGCCACACCGTCTGCTCGTTGGGTTCGAGAAAACTTGGGGGCAGCCCCGAGCATTGAAGTCAATCATTCTCGCAATGCTTTGGATTTGGCATTGGCAGGCGCCGCGAAAACTGTGTTACCTACCTTTGTTGGTGAAAAAATAAAAACGCTAAAACAAATATCGCTGCCTATCGAGGAGTTGGAGCACGTTCAATGGTTGGTTAGTCATCATGAAGACCGCCATTTACCCGAGGTACGGCAGTTGATCGATCGTATATATGGAATTCTTATTTCGATTTAATAGGAACGTGTGTTGCGCGAACGGGATCTGAAATTGGCATTGTTTACTATCTCTGTGGCGCGTAGTAGATCAAATGTAGAGTGATTGCCGAATCTGAGGAATGAATGAAGGATTTCCTACAGCCAAGTATTGGACTTGTACGCTTCCTACAGGGCATACTGGTCTTAAGAAGTAATGTTGTTTTGTCAGACCAAACTATTTTTACCCTGTTTATGTCAGTGAATCGGGTATCAATCTGCATTAACCCGAAAAGGGTTTTACAACAATAGAGAGAGTGAGGAGATACATGCAAAACTATTTACGTACTGCAACCAAAGTGGCTGCAATCAGTGCCTCTGCCGTGGCGCTTGCGGTTGCTACCGGTACTGCCAGCGCAGCGGACACCAAATTGCGCATCCAGACCCACTTCTCGCCAGAGACTCTCTCCGGCAAGATGGCGCAAGAGTTCGTTGCTGATATCGAAGCGATGTCCAACAACGAAATTCAGGTTGAACTGTTTCTTTCAAGTTCGGTTGTCAAATCTGCCGAGACGTTTGATGCGGCAGCGACCGGGATTCTTGATTGCGATATGACAGGTGGTGCTTACCAAACGGGTAAAAACCCGGCTTTCCAGTTTGCTGGCGACCTTCTCGGTGGTTATCAGAACCCGTATCAACAGCTTGCCTGGATGATTCACAGTGACGGTTACGATCAGGTCAACGCTTTGTACAACAAGTACGATATGGAATTTGTCGGCTGGTGGATTCCGGGACCAGAGTCTCTTGCTTCAACCAAGCCTATCCGTTCAGCAGCAGATTTCGCCAACTGGAAATTTCGTTCACCGCCAGGACTTGCAACGTTGGTGTTCAAAAACCTCGGTGCTTCGCCAATCGTGATGGACTTCAACGAGATCTTTACTGCGTTGGAATCAGGCATTATCGACGGTGCTGACGCTGCCAACCTGACCAATAACGTAGGTTTAGGTTTGTATGACATCGCTGAGCACACGAACTTTCCTGGCTTTCACTCCATGCCTGCCGATCACCTCGCGTGCAACAAGGCTGTCTGGGACAAGATGCCATCGCATCATCAAGCGATCATGAAAACAGCCATGCAGGCTTTGGCGCTCAAGAATGCAACAGCCAATGAAGTGGCCAATGCTCAAACGGCGAAAGATCTTCGCGCCAAGGGTGTCAACCTTTACGAATGGACGGCAGACGATCTGCAGCTCTATCGTGATGCGGTACAAAAAGGCTGGGTCGAATTTGCCACTACGCCTGAAGCGAAAGATATGCTCGAAAGTCATATCACGTTCCTGAAAGATCTTGGCGCTATGAAGTAATACGTTCCCTCTAGTGTGAACGTGTAGTAAATCGAGAGGAAAACTCTTTTCTCTCCTCCGACGATACGGGACTTTCGGGTCCCGTATCGTCATCCGATTGATTCTTGAAACATAAATCTTCTATGGAAAAAGAACCCGGAAGCTTGGTCGAGTGGTTGCTGCCGCTGGCCTTCATCGTTTGCGCAGGTTGGGCTATCTGGCATATCCCTGCCTATCTTCTGGACTTCATCCCGTCGTCAGATCAAAGTCTCACGGACCAGATCAGCGCTCT
>CAYULV010000092.1:4277-13641 GCA_964445655.1 uncultured Granulosicoccaceae bacterium
TTTTATGCGATGCAACAGCGTTGCTATATTCGCATTTTCATTATTTATGATCTGATGCCGCGATGGATTCAGCATATTTTCGACATGATTTCCGTCGCGTTAATCTGGCTTTTCACGATCGGCCTTATCTTTGGCAGTTACAAGCAAATATTTGTCACCAAGTTCTATCGATGGGAGATGTTTGGTACCGCATTTGACCCGCCCATCCCGGCGACGCTGCAACCGATGATTCTTATCATGATGTCGTTGATTGCCATACAAGCGTTGATCAACCTGATCTACGACTGGAATATTGATCCTTCCGAGCATGCAGGAGTGGAAGATATTGATCAGGAAGAATTGGATGCCATCAAGCGCAGCGTGGGTGAGAACTGATGGATATCGCAACCATTTCTCTGGTACTGGTGATCGGCTTGCTGATCACCTTGGCGATCGGTATGCCTTTGGGGCTGGCGTCAGCAGTGCTTGCCTTGCTCGTGATGGTCATGAAATTCGAGCCCGCTCTGCTAACTGATCCGGCAACCTTTGGCGATGGCTTGTTGACTGGGCGTCCTGGAACAGGGCCGTTATATATTTTGGCGCAAAAAGTGTTCGACTTGCTGACAGAATATGTATTGATATCGGTGCCTTTGTTTATCTTTATGGCCTCGTTGCTGGAACGCTCAGGCGTTGCCAAAAGCATGTACAACTCGCTGGATTTCTGGATGAGTCGTACCCGTGGTGGTGTCGCCATCGTGACTTCTTTGATGGCTGTATTACTCGCGGCGATGTCCGGCATCATCGGTGGTGAAATTGTTTTACTTGGGCTAATTGCCTTACCGCAAATGCTACGTCTCGGTTACGACCAGAATCTCGCAATCGGTACGATCTGCGCATCCGGATCACTCGGCACAATGATCCCACCGTCTATCGTCCTCATCATTTATGGGTTGATTACTGAAACCTCGATCAAGGCATTGTTTACCGGTGCTTTTCTGCCTGGCTTTGTACTGGCTTCGTTCATCATCATTTACATCATCATTCGTACTCGGGTAAACCCTTCATTGGCGCCCTTGCCGGAGCCTGAAGCGAATGATCCGGCCGGTGGTGAAAAGTATTTCATGTTCCTTGGTTTTCTGACCCTATGTGCCACAGGTGTCGCAGCGCTTCTTGCGTTACGTGCTGGTATCTACACACTAGTCGGCCGGAATCAAAATCTGCCAGAGGGCGAAGGGCCGATTTTTCTGGGTATGCAATATCATCTGCCTTATCTGATTGGTATCGTGGTCATTGGTATAGCCATGATTTTTATGCTTTGGGGACGCGAACGCACCTTTAGAGGTTGGCATCATGGCAAGGGCCTTGTGCCACCGATTATTGTTATCAGTATTGTTCTGGGTTCCATATACGGTGGCGTTACAGGTATCACCGAAGCCGCAGGGATGGGTGCCTTGGCTGTTTTTATTATTGCGGTCTTGCGTGGCGAGGCATCGGTTGGTCTGATCTGGGATAGTGTCATGCGAACCCTGCGATCAACCGGTACGATTATCTGGGTAACCGTGGGTGCTGCAGCTTTGTCAGGTGCCTATACATTGGCTGGCGGGCCGTCTTACATCGCCCAGTTGATAGTCGGTGCCGAGATGTCCACGTTTCTTGTTTTGCTGACCATGATGCTGATCCTGCTGTTTATGGGCGCCTTTATGGACTGGGTGGGTATCGTATTGCTGATCATTCCGGTTTTCTTGCCGATCGTCAAAGCCATGCCTATTGAGGAAATCGGTTTTATTGGTCAGCTGGAGCCGCGTCATGTCAGCGTCTGGTTTGGCGTGCTGTTTTGTATGAACATGCAAGTCAGCTTTCTGTCACCGCCTTTCGGTGGCGCGGCGTTCTACCTCAAGTCGGTAGCGCCTCCACATATATCACTGACCGATATATTCCGTGGATTTCTGCCCTTTATCGGTTTGCAGTTGCTGGCCCTGAGCGTACTGCTGATATGGCCGTCAATCGTGACCTTGTTTCTTTAGGTTTTGTTCAGCAATCCGGCGATTGAGCTTGTCAGTCGCCGGGTTTGGTTCTGCCACAATTAAAGCGCATCGCATGTAACGGTCTTTGCCCGCGCCATCAAGCCAGGTTGGCTCGAACATTCTCCCATGCTGCATTCAGATGGCTACTGAGTGCTTCTTCGGCAGCGTCGGGATCGCGCTCGACGATGCCTGTAAAGATGGCTTCATGTCCGCGGTAGTTGACGTAATTATGTTCCGGAGAACGCGGCATGCCTTTCCAATGCGGGTGTAGCCAGGTTTTGAACGCTGTGTGCAAGGACGGGAAGATCGGGTTGCCCACCATGTTGTACAACACCTCGTGAAATGCCAGGTCAGTTGCATAAAAGCCCATCGGATTGTCCATCGCTTTATGGTTGTCTGCCAAGGCCTTCTGCAGCAGCTTGATGTCATTTTTTTTAGCGTTGGTCGCCGCATCTCTTACCAGCATGCGTTCGATGAATATTCGCGCCGAATATAAATTCTGAACGCCTGTATCGTCTGCCAGTAGATGATCGGTGATGCCCGACAGGGTGCTCAGGATCGAGTCGATACCCGGTTTTCTGACGCGAGGGCGAAATCGGGGACGGTTCTCAACGAGACCCCGGTTCGACAGCTTGGCAATAGCTTCTCTGACAACTGCTCGGCTGGCCGAGAATTCAACCATCAATTCGCGTTCAACGGGAAGTGGCTCTCGATCGCATAACTCACCGGAAATTATGCGTGACTCCAGTGCCTGAACAATGGTGTCTGATGCCCGATCGGGCGTGTTGCTTGTGTGGAGAATGGCACACCTCGTATTTTGGTCAGACCAAACTTGATAATGCCGTTAATTCTGGTTCAGTTCAAGCCTGCATCGTTGTCGGCTTCGTCAGCGACTTCGTCAACGACCATCTCGTAGCTGGAAAAGCTCACATCACCCGTCCAGCACCACACGGCCAGCAATGGTTCATCGTGAGTGACCATCGTATGCGTTTCCCAGCTTTGATGATGTATGAAGCTACCGGGTGGTCGATAAGTGGGTTCGGAGCGCTCTGAAGACCATTGAGCAGTGCCGTCAACCACGAAGTACAGTTCCTCAGCGGCGTGTCGGTGGGCTGGGTAATAATTATCGCGACAAATCAGCAATAGCCCGACACGGCAATCCGAGCTTAGCACCATGCCCGTCGGGCCCAAAAGTTCGACAAAGGCGAGTTGTGCCTTGAACACATCTGGGCCATTGTTATCGGCGTTCTCCGCCCAATGCAGGTGTTCCAGGCTAGCAAGTACAGTTTGCAACAAGGGCGCGTCATGCGCGGCAGGGCCACGTGGTAGCTCTTTGCATTGTGCAAGTGTAGCGGGCGGTTTTTCAACCGTAGAATTAGTCGATGACAACAATGCACGGCTACATTGATCGGCAATATTGCTAGAGTGGCGTGCAAGATCGAAGGCAATGGATCTGAACAGTCCTGCGAGAATATTGTCATCAGTATTGTTCATTACTTGGACCTGCTCGGGAATCACTCTGAATGCATACTCAAGAACCGTACTTTAACTATCAATGATGAACTGTCAATGATGCCGACCGGTATTCGACTTTTCCGCTACATTAGCCCGATGTCATTTACTCGATAATGCTTATGCTCGATACGAAAGAGGATCTTCTTCAGCGTATATTCGGCGCGATTTCTGTTGACGAGTTTTTCTCGCAATACTGGGAACAGCGACCCTTTCATGTCTCGAGGAACAAGCCTGATCATTTCTCTCGCTTTATTAGCTTCGCTGATGTTGAGTCCTTGATCAGCAATACCGCATTACATTTTCCTGGTGTACAGCTTTCCGGTGGAGCATCGGATCTGATCCCTGAGCATTACCTCGACGAAAATGAGCGGATCGTGCCAACCCGATTGCTGCAGGCACATGCGGACGGGGCAACCATCGTCATGTCGAAGGCTCACGAGATCCATGCCCCGTTGGCTCATCTCAAACGATCAATGCAAGCGGCCCTGGAGCTTGAATGTCAGACTAATGTGTATTTGTCTCCGGCTGGGCAAAGCGGCTTCAATCCGCATTATGACTCGCATGATGTTCTGATACTGCAAGTGGAGGGGTGTAAATCGTTTCGTTTTTACGGAAATGGACCTTACTTGCCGTTTTCGTCAGAGCGATTTGTTGCAGGCCGTGACTTGCCCGGGAGCGAGTCCCATTCCGTGCGTCTGGAGCCCGGTGACACGCTGTATATTCCGCGCGGCATGATGCACGATGCAATCGCCGATGGCGACACATCTTCCTTGCATATCACGCTTGGCGTCTACGCGGTAACGTGGCTCGACTTGTTGCAGAAACATCTGAATTTGAAAACAAGTGACAAGCGACAACTCCGCCAATCCATCCCACGATCCGATTGGTTAGGTGAGCATGATCTGAAGACGTTTGCCAGTGAAGCGCAAGCACTGGTATCTGACATGATGCCCTCTGACATTCGAAGTGCGATTCATGCCCTGCGTGATGACGTTGCGTTAAGCAGCTTGCCGAGCACCGATAAGCTCTTACATCGAATAAACGGGAGTGAGACACTCTCATCTGATTCGGTCATACAGGTTTTGCCCAGCAGAGTGATCAGCGTATCCAGGCTGGATGACACCCTGATTGTCCGATGTCATGGTCAAATTCTGGAATTTCATGAACCCGTTGCCAGCGGTGTTGCATTGTTGCTGGAACGACAAAAAATGGTCGTGCATGAGTGGGTCGGATTGGATGCTGAACAGCAGCAAGCGCTTGCTTCAAGGCTGATTCACGAAAATATTGTCGAGCTGATTTAAGGTTCAAGCGTGAGTTCGAGCGCTTCCACGGGCCAAATAGCAGGTTTTCTGATGATCCAAAGCCACGCGAATTTATCAGGTGATTTATGACATGTTCGCGTCACGCTTGACAGCGATCGTCTGGATTGGTAATTCTGTACGTTACTGAGCTGATGACAAATTGGACCCATGAGCAAAAAACCTCAGGACACCCTCATTGTGCGTGACGCATCTGGCAGGCGATCTTTCCTGCGACAGGGAGCGGTATTTCTGGTGGGCACGACAAGCATGGCGTCGTCCATGACCGTATTCGCTGACGATTGTGATCGTAACGTGACTGATTCGCGACAGAAGCAGGCCACCGCAGGCTCCGACAGCGATTCTGGCGCAAGTGCTGATCCTGCCGGTTGCGGTCGGAAAAAGGATGAGGTTCCCGCGCGATTTGTTCACGAGCCTGAGGACGGGCAAGAGATTCCTGAGATCATTTCCATTAAGTAGAAACAATCGGGTCCTTAACCCGCGGCGTCGATATACCAAACCTTCTTGACAGGCTGATATACCAGCCTTGATGATGGATTGAACTCGGGTCAAGCTTTCGGTACATTCAGTGCCTGTATGCTCCAACAGGACTCCAGTTCGATATGCCCAAGTTTTTGACTGCGGGACAAATTCGCGATTATCAGGAATCCGGATTTGTCAGCCCGATCGATGTCATGTCCGAAGACGAAGCGGCACGTTATCGAGTTCTGCTTGAAGAGGCTGAAAGCAATTACCCAAAACTGATTCATGCGGAAAATCGCAACAATGCGCATCTGGCATTCAGTTTTCTCGATGAGCTAGCCTTCCATCCGATTGTTCTCGATGTCGTTGAAGATTTACTCGGCGCGGATTTTTCCTTGTGGGCAAGTGTTCTATTCATCAAGGAACCCAACACCTCGCACTATGTCAGCTGGCATCAGGATGCCACTTACATGGGCATGAACAAAAACACGTTTCTGACGCCCTGGATTGCCCTGACGCCGAGCAATCTGGAGACCGGTTGCATGAGTATGATTCCCGGTAGTCATCATGCTCACATTCAAGAACATGAAGACACATTTGCGCAAGACAACATTCTGACCCGTGGGCAGAAAGTTAATAATGTCGATGAGTCACTGGCAAGCCATTTGATATTGAAGCCGGGGCAAATGTCCGTTCACCACTGTGAAGTGATTCACGGCTCCCAACCGAACAGATCAGTTCAAAGACGTATTGGTTTTGCGTTGCAGTCTTATGCGCAGCATGATGTGCGACAAACCATTGGGTTGAATCAATGGATGCATTGTCGTGGTCGCAGACGCGACGACGCTGATCTTGTTGACATCAGACGGCCACGCCATGATCTAGACCCGGATGCGCTGTCTGACCGCGAAGCAATGAATGCCAACTATGCCGATATTCTGTATAAAGGCGCTGATCAAGTACGCTCCTACTGAATCTGATTTTTGGGAGTAAATAGTCTCGAACCCTCGGCTTTCGCAGATCCTAGTTTTCCTCGCGCACGGTATTGCCGACGTCATATTGAGTTTGTGTCAATAAAATCGTATGGGCTGCACCCGAACGATATAAAGCAAAACTAAATGGCTCAACTACTGGCCTGCTGGTACATATTCATTGACAATGGACAGGGAAAATCGGTATATCATTGGCAATAGGTGAAATTTTCCGACAAATCTGGAGGATGTACAGTGTTCAAGAATATAAGACTAATTGGAGCATTCGGCGCTGCGGCAGTACTTTCTGCTGTGATGTCAACATCTGCCTTGGCGGCTGATGTTACGCTGAAATTGCATCAATTCCTGCCAGCGCAGGCTAATGTACCCAAGCTGATTCTCGACGTCTGGGCTGACAATGTAGAAGCTGCATCCGAAGGTCGAATAAAAGTGGAGCGATACCCATCCATGCAGTTGGGTGGTAAGCCTACTGAGCTGATGGATCAGGCTATTGATGGTGTTGCAGATGTTGTCTGGACGGTTGTCGGTTATACGCCCGGGCGTTTTCCGCGCACGGAAGTATTTGAAATGCCCTTTATGATGACTAACGCTGAAGCGGTGTCACGGGCTTACTGGGAATTGTTCGAAAAAGAAATGCGCGACACAGAATTCAAGGATGTTGAGATTCTCGGAACCTGGGTTCATGGTCCCGGCTTGTTTCATTCAGCCGAGCCTATTGTGAGTCCTGACGATCTCAACGGCGTGAAGATTCGAGGCGGTTCCCGAACGATCAACAAGCTTATGGATCTATTGGGTGCAACCCCGGTTGGCATGCCGGTACCGGCAGTACCTGAAGCGTTGTCCAAGGGTGTCATAGACGCGACAACCATCCCGTGGGAAGTCACGGCAGCACTTAAAGTACCTGAGTTAGTCGGCAACCATACCGAATTCAGCAATCGCGCCTTGTACACATTGACGTTTGTTCTGGCAATGAACAAGGCAAAGTACGATAGTCTGCCTGCGGATTTGCAAAAGGTAATTGACGATAACTCCGGTATGGAATTCTCGGCCTTTGCAGGCAAAACGCAAGAGGGTTCAGATGGCCCGGCGAGAGAACTGGCGTTGGCCAACGGCAACAACATCATTACGCTGAATGATGAACAGGTTGCTGAGTGGGAAGCGGCTGTTGCCCCGGTTGTCGAAAACTGGATCGCCGATATGGACAAGAAAGGTATTGACGGTCAAGCATTGTTTGATGAAGCCAAGGCTCTGATCGAGAAGTATTCGAAGTAGTTGCTAAACAACGAGGGCTACACGCATTCGTGTAGCCCTTCAGCTTACATTGACTCAAAGCGACGTTATGCGCACATTCATGCACGCAATTGCGCGATGGATGGCTATCCTGGGTGGGCTCGTGCTGTTGGCGCTCGTGGTGCTGACAAACCTGAGTATTCTCGGACGATTGCTCAACACATTAGGGCATAGCGATTTTATCGAAAACCAATTGCCCGCGATCTCTTCCTGGCTCACTGAATTTTCTCCCATCAATGGCGATTTCGAAATTGTCGAAGTGGGCATTGCCTTTGCGATCTTTGCCTTTTTTCCGTGGTGCATGATCAATCGCGGTCATGCTCAAGTGGATATATTTACCGTCAAGCTGCCAAAAAAAGTTAGCGATACGCTTGAACTGATTTGGGACATTCTGTTTGTGTTCGTGCTTGGCGTCATCAGCTGGCGACTGTATGTAGGCATGTCCGACAAGGTACGCTACGGTGAAACGACCTTTCTGCTTGAATTCCCTGTGTGGTGGGGTTTTGCCGTTTGTGCTGCAGCTAGTGCGGTGGCGACTTTCATTGCCTGCTATGTCGTCTATGCGAGGGCAAGAGAAATAGCGGGCCTTGATTCCGGTCTGCCTGGCGCTGAGAATCTCAAGCCTTGAGTAATCTTGAACTGGGTATCGTGTCATTGCCTGTGTTGATGGCATTGATTTTTCTACGCATGCCTATCGGGCTTGCCATGCTGGTCTGCGGGCTTGGAGGGACGGCGCTTGTAACCGGTGGCTGGCTGGTTGTATTGGCACGACTTAAAACGGAGACGTTTGGAACGTTCTCAAGCTATTCCTTGTCCATCGTGCCGCTTTTCCTGTTGATGGGGCAGTTCTCGACACTCGGTGGTATGTCGACGTCCTTGTTCAAAGCAGCCGAAAGTTGGTTGGGACATCGCAAGGGTGGTATAGCCATGGCATCGGTCGGTGCCTGTGCAGGTTTTGGTTCCATCTGCGGGTCTTCATTAGCCACGGCTGCGACCATGGGGCAGGTTGCCTTACCTGAATTACGGCGCTATGGCTACCCCGGTGGACTTGCAACAGCAACGCTCGCGGCCGGTGGAACACTGGGCATACTCATTCCGCCATCAGTGGTACTGGTTATCTACGCCATCCTTACCGAGCAAAACATCGCGAAGTTGTTCCTGTCTGCGTTTATACCCGGAATACTCGCGGCTATCGGTTATATGATTGCCATTTCAATCTATATGCACTTCTCGCCAGGTAGCGCCCAGGTCATGGAAAGAATGCCATACCGGCAGCGATTCAAGGCCTTGGCAAAAGTCTGGCCGGTATTGCTGGTATTTTTTCTGGTGGTAGGGGGGATATACCTCGGCTGGTTCACGCCGACAGAAGCCGCGGCCGTCGGTGCTGCGGGTACCGGCATCATTGCTTTGCTCAATGGCGGCTTGACGTTTGCCACCTTGCGTCAATCCTTATTGGCAACCGCAGTCAGTACTGCAATGATCTTTATGATTGTTCTTGGTGCGGGGTTTTATAACTCATTCCTGGCCTTGACTCAGGTTCCGCAAGAGGTATCGTCTTTTATCGTTTCACAGGGCTACAGTCCGTGGCTGATTCTAACCATCATACTGTGTCTGTATCTGCTGTTTGGCTGCATCATGGACAGTCTGTCAATGATACTGCTGACCATACCCATATTCTTTCCGATCATTTCATCGCTTGACTTTGGGCTGACTGCAGAAGAGACCGCTATCTGGTTCGGCATTCTGGTGTTGATTGTTGTGGAGGTTGGTTTGATTACACCAC
>CAYULV010000093.1:0-12110 GCA_964445655.1 uncultured Granulosicoccaceae bacterium
GCGATGACGCCAAACGTTGTGGCGTTGCTGACAAGGATGAGGTGTCTGTGTCGATTGTTGGCGGTGCACGTGATCTGATATTTGGTGATGTGCTGATCCGTGTCAAGGACAGCTACAAGCTCGAAATGCATATTGACACCGATGAAGCCAATGCTGCGGAGCTTGGACGAGACGCCACCGGAGGCTTGTCGCTGACCGATGTCGATGAGGAGCCACTTATAAATGTCGAGAACACACATGCTGTGGTCAAGCAAAAGACATGAGTGTTGGGATTGTCTGGTTCCGTCAGGATTTGAGACTTGCCGATAATCCGGCACTGACAGCAGCAGTACGAGAATGCGACACGGTGCTGCCGCTTTTTATTGATGATCCGGTTGATGGTTCGGTCAGTCGCTTGGGGGCGGCGAGCCGTGCGTGGTTACATAGTTCACTTGCAACGCTTGATGCATCATTAGCGAAAAAAGGTGGTCAGCTCCTGTTGGCACAGGGCAAAGCTTTGGATGTTTTAGACGCAGTTGCGCAAGAGGTCGGGGCCAGTCGTTTGTACTGGAATCGTTGCTACGACCCCGCGTCGATCAAGCGTGATAAGCGTATCAAATCAACATTGATGAAACTGAAGCCACAGTCCTTCAATGCGTCATTACTCATTGAACCATGGGATACGGTCAAGTCCGATGGACTCCCGTATAAAGTGTTCACGCCTTTTTGGCGCGCGATGGCTCGCGCACTTGATGAAACGCCTGCGATTCTCAAACCACTGACGACGCCACGTTCGATAAGCTTATGGAACAAGACGCGACAAATAAAAGGGTCGTCGGTTTTCATGACCCTGGATGCACTTGAACTCGAACCACCTGAGAGCGAAGGTTTATGGCATCACGAAATGCTGACAGCTTGGCAAACAGGAGAAGCTGCGGCAATGGCGAGTGCGAAAAAATTCTACAAAGATGGCGTGCATTTCTACAAAGAGGGTAGGGATTTACCCGCGCTTGCCGGGACCTCACGACTGTCACCGCATTTGCATTTCGGTGAGATAAGCCCTCGGCAGGCTTTGCATCGATTGCTTGCCGGTCGCACCTTGTCAGAGTTGTCTCCAAATGAGGAGGTTTATGCCAAGGAAATCGGCTGGCGAGAGTTTGCCCATAGCCTGCTTTATTTTTTTCCGAAAACTCTGAAAGATCCGCTGGACGTCAGGTTTACTCGTTTCCCGTGGGTAAAAAATCACGGTGCTCACTTGCATGCCTGGCAAAGGGGTATGACGGGTGTGCCGATAGTCGATGCAGGTATGCGCGAGCTTTACGCTACCGGGTGGATGCATAATCGTGTGCGAATGATCGTAGCGTCATTTCTTATCAAGAATCTGTTGATTTCATGGCGCGCGGGCGAGGCCTGGTTTCGCGACACCCTGGTCGATGCTGATCTGGCCAGTAATACAATGGGCTGGCAATGGACGGCTGGTTGCGGGGCTGATGCTGCGCCTTTTTTTCGCGTGTTCAACCCGGTCCTGCAGGGCGAGAAATTTGACAAGGACGGTGCCTACGTCAAGCGATGGGTGCCGGAGATCGCTGAATTTGCAGCAATTCACGATATGGGCAAAAATCTGCACAAACCATGGGCGCTCGATGAGGTTCTGCGCGCGAAGCTGTCCTACCCTGAGCCTCTGGTGGATCTGAAGATTAGCCGCCAGCGCGCACTCGATGCCTTTGCTTTGATTAAACAAAATTGACACGATTTATGCATATCTGCCACATCTGTATAGGGAACCAACTGCGTTTGTCAGGCACTTATAAGGATATGAACAGACAGACATCACATTTGCATCGTTGGGCATCTGCGTTCGGCTTGCTGTTGTGTCTTGCATTCAACAATTCGCAGGCTGCCGATAAGCCACTCAAACTGATTGAGCTTTTCACCTCCCAAGGATGCTCGTCATGCCCACCAGCTGATGAGCTTGCAGGCAAACTGCACGAGGCCGATGAAGACCTCCTCTTGATCGAGTATCACGTCGACTATTGGAATTCGCTGATACACGGCAGGGATGGAAACTTCGTCGACCCTTACTCCAAACCTGAATATTCCGATCGGCAGCGTATGTACAATCGCGTCGGTTTGCGTGGTCGCCCGGGAGTATATACACCGCAAGCTGTTATCAATGGACGTGTTGCGGCGGTTGGATCGGATAAGCGCAGAATCACCAAGGCGCTGAATTATGAAACCCGCTCTGTAATGTCCATCGACATTACCGCTGCTGATAACGACTCATTGGCAATCAAGGTCACGGGTAGCGAGGCTGACAGAGCTTTGGCGAATGGAGCGGATGTGTGGCTAGTCAGTTTCATTGACAAGGTTGACACCGAGATCACCGGTGGCGAAAACCGCTACAAGACGCTAACCAATCATCACGTTGCGACGGATGTCAAGCGCCTTGGCCGAGTCAGTGCAAATGCCGATCTGTCGTTTCGTGTTGCAAAACCGACCGAGAACAACGGTTGTGTCGTGCTGATTCAGGGCGCTGAGCTGAATCCTGTCTATGCAGCCGCCAGTTGTCCCTGATCGATGATGAATGTGTCATGGGTTACGTCACCGTAGTCTGAGCTCACCTTACGACTGCAGGGTGCTATCTTTAAGTCGATCGAGGATTCAGGCGGAATATCTGTGCACGTCAGCCATGTTTTAAAAAAGTACTTGACACTGTGTGCCATTGTACTTTGCAGCCTATCGCCGAGTCTGGGTCTGGCATCAGATCGAAACACGGGTTCTGCGGGGTTTGGACTTTCGCAAATCCGATCGGATTTTTACGGTGAGCTGCATTTTGGAGCAAACGGTATCCGGCACTCGGATCTGGATTTCTTCCCACTGTTTGCCAGTATCACTGCTGGTGTTTTTGTCTTGCCTAATATTGGTATAGAGGTGTTTGCCGATGCCGCGCTGGCAGAAGAGGACAATGCCGGGTTCGACGTCGAGCTTACTTCTGCGCAAGGCATCGCAGCCCGTTTTCAATCACCGCCCTGGCAAGGGCTGAGTGGATACATCGTGCTTGGTGTAGTCAACTATCGGGTGACGCAATCGCCGCAAAATGCATCCATAGGCAGTGGGAGCATTGAAGAGGATTTCTTTGGTGCGAGAGTTAGCGTCGGCGTTATTCAGCAACTCAAGCGTCTGCCCAAGTTGTCGGTCAGTGCCGAGTGGCGTAGCTACGCTGTCGATGAACCGATACGAGTCGATAGCTTGGTGATCGGCTTGAGGATAGTGCCATGAGTCCGATAATCCGCGCCCTTCTGATGCCTGCTTTTTTGGTTGGGTTCAGCGCCATTCAGGCGTGTTCCGGTGACGCTCGACCTTTTGAAGAGGCAATTGAAGCGTCTCAGGCAGGTTTGACATCCCTGTCTGTCGAAGTACCGGAAGGGGGGCTTGAAAATGTCATTCTCAATTTCGGACAGAGAATCACTTTGAATCTCGAAGGTGGCAATGCTGATAACGAAGTTTTTGAAATCTCCGGTAACAATCGTCGATGGGTATCTGAGAATCCGGATATTGCATCAGTCAATGACGACGGGACGGTAACCGGTATCAGTAATGGCACTACCACGGTGAGTGTGAGTATTGCCGATGTAGTATCCAATGCGTTTCCGATTGAGGTGTCGAATGCTCCTTTGATTTCCATCCAAGGTGTGATCGGCGCAACAAGCCTCGACCCATGCGTAGCAGCAGACTATGGTGCGATCGGTACCTTTGGCGATGGTAGCGAGAGAAATTTGCCGTCAGTCAGCTTCACAGCAACGCCCACCGATACAACAACCGTTACCAGTCTCTCAGAGAATTCGGTGTCCTTGTTGGCGACAAGCCCCGGTTCGGTAGTATTGACAGCAGCAGTTGATACGCTGACAGGGTCCTCGACAATCACGGTTAACGATAGTCTTACTGCTATTGCCATATCGCCAAGTGTCGCCACCGTGACTGTTGATGGCACCGTGCAGTTGGTCGCGAGTGGAATGTTTGCAAATGGTGACTCGTTTATCACGCGTGATCTGACTGAATCACTCGTCTGGTCAATCGATAGCGAAGATGAAACGGCGACTGTCAGTAACGCCAGTGGTAGTCGAGGCCTGGTGACGGGTGAGGCGACCGGTTCGGCGTCTGTAACTGCGGCCTGTGGTGATACGTCGAGTCTGGCGACACTGACGGTCCTTACGTCTGATGTCGAAGCTACAAGTTTGAGTTTCGAGCAGGGTTTGTCGTTGAACTTGCCCTTACTGGGTGGTCAGGTTTCATTGAGAGTCTCGACGGGTTCGAGTTTCTCTGAAGATGATGATGTAACATCCAGTACAGAGTTTTCGATTGTCGGCGATACGTCGGTAGTCAGTATCGGAACTGATGCTGATACCAACGGTATCATCAACCCATTGACCATCGGTAGTACGACAATTCGTGCAGTATTCGATGGGCGTCTGGTTGCTGAGCTGGATGTCGATGTCACTTTATAATAGCCCGAATTCTTAACCCAACGATTTAGATTAAGAAAAGTCAATGAGTGTTCTTCCCGCGGTTCAAGCGCTGCAATCTCAGCTTGAAAATGCCGTTATTGGTCAACCTTTGTTGGTTAATCGTTTACTACTTGCCTTGTTGGTCGATGGTCATCTGCTAGTTGAGGGTGCGCCAGGTCTGGCAAAAACGCGAGCGATCAAAGCGCTCGCTGACCACATCGAATCCAACTATCAGCGTGTACAGTTTACGCCTGACTTACTACCCGCCGATTTAACTGGAACTGAAGTGTATCGGCCCGCTGATGGGTCTTTCGTGTTTCAGCAAGGGCCCTTGTTCAACAATCTAATTCTCGCTGACGAAGTCAATCGAGCGCCGGCAAAGGTACAGTCTGCATTGCTTGAAGCGATGGCCGAACAACAGATTTCAGTTGGGCATAAAACTTATGCCTTGCCTGCGCCATTCATGGTTATGGCGACACAAAATCCGATTGAGCAGGAAGGTACTTATCCCTTGCCTGAAGCACAATTGGATCGTTTTTTGATGCAGGTGATCATCGACTATCCTGATCCGCAACATGAAGCCGATATTCTTCGTCTCGTCAGAGCTGAAGCCTTGTCGGATGTAGTATCGCTAAATGAGACGCAGGCTCAATCCGCAGCTGTAGAACCATCAGAACCATCGTTAACGCTTTCCCTCGACGCACTGTTCGCTGCACGTCGCGAAGTTCTCGAAGTGTATCTGGCTGACAACGTCGAAGCCTATCTGGTGCGTCTGGTTACCACGAGCCGTAATGCCGCGCAGCTCGACGAAGAGCTGGGCCGATGGATCAGTTACGGTGCGAGTCCGCGTGGCACCTTGTCTCTTGATTCTGCAGCTCGTGCGCACGCCTGGTTGGCCGGGCGTGACTATGTATCGCCGGGTGATGTGCAGGCGGTCATACACGATGTGTTGCGCCATCGCATCTTGCTGACCTTTGAGGCGGAAGCCGACGGTGTCGGGGCAAGCGATGTCATTGATCGTTTACTGCAACTTGTTGCTGTGCCGTGATGCCTGCGCCATCTCGCGAGAAGCACTCGTCCATTCTCAGTGGGGTGCTCAAGGGACCTACATTTGCCTCGCCGGTGAGCACTTCTCTGGATGAGCTCGTACAAATGCGATCCTCGGCAACAGCAATGCAACGACGGGTCAAGAAACGCAGTGCATCTCAACAGGGGGGTAATTCAGTATCGCGTCGCCTGGGTCGAGGCCTGGACTTCGCAGAGGTGCGTGAGTATCAACCTGGTGATGATGTGCGCATGATTGACTGGAAAGTTACTGCACGCTCCGGACGTGCGCATACCAAGCTGTTTGTCGAAGAACGTGAAAGACCTGTCTTGTTGTTCGTCGACTATCGTCGTTGTATGCGATTTGGTACACAAGGGATGTACAAATCGGTTCTGGCGGCACGCCTGGCAGCTTTGCTTGGTTGGTGTGCAGTCAGTGGCAGAGACCGTGTCGGTGGCTTCGTTTTTACTGATGACTGGCATGCAGAAGTGCGTCCAGCAATGGGGCGGCGCGGACTGATGAGTCTTTTTCGCGCCATTGTAGAAAGCCAGATGCATGTTCCAATGTCGAGTAATTTTCACTTTTCTGACATGCTGGAGAAGCTGGCGCGTAGTGCGCAAAGTGGTAGCACCGTTGTATTGCTAAGTGATTTTCATGATTTTGACGAGAGCGCGACAAAAGCTCTTGGCCGGGTGCTGCATACACTCGACATGGTTGCAGTGCATATCGCTGACCCACTGGATTACAAATTACCGGGCGATGGTCGTTTGGCGATTACATCATCGCAGGCACCAGGTGGTGAAAATAGATTGTCATTGGCGATAAATTCAACGCACTCGCAGCGTGACTATCGGCAGCGATTCGATGATCGGCAACAGGCTGTGAGTCATTTTTTTGCGCAGGGTAGACATACAACCATACAGGCGGATACAGCTGCTCCGTTGATCGACACAGCGGTGCGTATCCTGCAGCGTAAATGAACGACAACGATGCATTACTTGCGGAGCTTCACCCACTTGAAGTTCCTGATGTCAGCAGTGTGCCTGCGACCGGGTGGTGGGTGGTGTTGCTGATCGTTATTGCCATGCTTCTAGTCATTTGGTTCATGATTCGAAACTATCGACAGCGACGCTGGTTACGGGATGCAACTCAAGAGCTTGAAGCGATCAGTAGCCAGAGCGCAGAGTCTGATCCGCATGCATTTCTAAGTGCGCTCTCTCAATTGCTGCGTCGCGTGTTGATCAAACGGGATTCAAGAGCGGCTGTGGCGTCGCTGCAGGGCGATGAATGGTTGAACCGATTGGATGAACTGCATGGCGATGGTGCGTTTCGATCTAAGCTTGGCTTGCTGTTAAGCGAAGGGCCGTATCAGCGAACAGCCTCGCTGACCATGGAGGATCGGCAAGCATTGATCAACGCCAGTGCAACGCTGATAAAGCGGGCTGGAAAATCCGATGCTTGAATTGCACGCGAGTATCGCTAGATTCACAGGTGTACTACAGGAGTTGATCTGGGCCTGGCCGTTCGCCTGGCTGGCGTTGCCATTGCCGTTTATCGCTTGGTACACCTTGCCGCGAATGGGAGATTTTGGCGGTCGTGCTCTTCGCGTACCTGATGTGTCCCGCTATCGCGACTTTACTTCTGAGGTCGGACAGTCCCGGTATTGGTGGTCACTTTTCTTGCTTGGTTTGATGTGGTTTTTTCTTGTCGCGGCAAGTGCGCGGCCACAGTCTTACGGTGAACCTCTACAAGTGCCCGTCAGTGGTCGCGATTTGATGTTGGGTATCGATATATCAGGCAGTATGAACGAACCTGATCTGTATGCAGGTAACCGACGTGCTACTCGTATGGCTGTTGTTAAAACAGTAGCTCGTGGGTTTATTGCTGAACGTCAAAGTGACCGAATCGGCTTGATCATGTTCGGTTCAAACGCTTATGTGCAAACCCCTCTGACTTTCGATCATGACACTGTGCAACATTTCCTGAATGAGGCAACGGTTGGGTTGGCGGGACGTTCGACTGCTATCGGCGATGCAATTGGTCTTGGTGTCAAACGTTTACGTTCGCGTCCTGAAGCGTCTCGGGTGCTCATACTGCTTACCGATGGCCAGAATTCGGCGGGCATTGTTGATCCCATTGAAGCGGCTGGCCTGGCCGCCGAGAATGATATTCGTATTCACACGATTGGTATTGGTTCTGGTCGTGCACGTCGCACGGAGCTTGATGAACGTTCTTTGATGGAAATTGCATCGCTTACCGGAGGGCGCTATTTTCGCGCGCGCAATCAGCAGGAACTGGAGTCGATTTACGCTGAAATCGATCGTCTGGAGCCAAGCGATGATGACGGTGAGCAATTTCGACCGCGTCTTGAATGGTACCAGTGGCCGCTGGCGGTGTCCCTTATATGCAGTATGTTGTGGGCGCTGTTGCGTTACGGCAAGTTAGTTCATAGGGGTCATAGTGATGACTGACTTCGAGCTATCCTGGCTTAGACCTTGGTGGTTAATAGCCTTGTTGCCGCTAACGGTACTTGTGATTCAGTGGTGGCGCACAAATGGCGGCACCAGTGATTGGGAACGATACGTGGATGTTGCCTTGCAACCCTATGTTATCGAGTCGGGGGCTGGTTCGTCGAAGCGCGCTTCATGGATTTTATTTCTGGGATGGGCCATTGCTATCATTATTCTGGCAGGGCCTGTATGGGAGAAAACCGAAGTTCCAGTTTTTGCCGCAAGGCCGGCAGTCGTTACCTTGTTTGATCTTTCACCATCAATGCGACTCGATGATGTCAAACCGGATCGTTTGTCTCGCGCAAGATTCAAACTCGAGGACTTTCTTGATCAAAGCAAAGATATGCAAATCGGGCTTATCGCATTCAGTGAACGCCCCTATGTGATCAGTCCCTTGACTGATGACATCACGACTGTCTCGGCCTTTTTACCCTCATTGAGTCCTGAAATAATGCCAGTGCAGGGTAGTCGAGTCGATCTTGCTATAGTCCGAGCTGTAGAGCTGCTTGACCAGGCAAGCGTGTCGAACGGTTCCATTTTTCTGATCACTGACAGTCAAGTCGGGCAGCGCGATATCGATGCAGCCGCGCATGCCAGATCGCGTGGCCATAATGTTTCTGTGCTAGCGGTTGGAACAGAATCGGGTGCGCCACTGCGTGGTCCGAACGGTCAGTTCGTCAAGAGTCGCAGCGGCTCGGTGGTCGTGCCGCAGCTCGATCTTGACCGGCTGAGAAGTCTGACCGATACAGGGGGCGGTATCACGGTAAAGATGAGTCCGGGTCAGCGTGACGTCGATGCTATTTTGGATATAGCGCTACGAGCTCGAATTGATCTGGAGCAGAATTCATCAGGTGAACCCGTCGCACACTATTGGGTTGAGCGCTCTCCCTGGTTGTTACCATTTGTGTTACTTGCTTCTTTGATGTTGTTTCGTCGAGGTGTTGCCTAAATGACGGTGTCGACAACAGGTAAGCTATCGAATCATTCCTTATCGGCTGTGTGTCCGATGTTGCATCTGTTGTCCCGGTCGATGTTACGCCTGCTTTTGCCCTGCATGATTCTGTTGCTTGTCCCATCCGTGAGCCTGGCGCAATGGCAGGACTGGTTTCGCACCCCCGAGCAACAGGCTGCACAACTACTGGATAGTGGTGATTCGGAGAAGCTGATCGACATGGCACCCTCTGATAGCTGGAAAGGTCTTGGCCATTTTCAGGCAGGTGAACTTGATGCGGCGACGGCGTCTTTTGAGCGAGCCAGACGTATGGCCGAAGAATCTGGTGACAGTGATGCTGTTCAGCGGGAGTTGTTTAATGCCGCTACGAGTAACGTACATAATGGTCGACTCGATGAGGCGATCAATCAGTTCGACGAGTTGCTCGAATTGAACCCTGACCATCAAAGAGCGTTGCATAACAAGGAGATCGCCGAGAAAATTCGCGTGCAACAGGAGCAGCAACAGCAACAATCCGGTAATGATGGTGAACAGGGCGATGAGCGCTCCGATAGCGAGTCAGGTGAGCAAGGTGAGAGCCAGGCTGGCGATGAGCAGGATAGTGAGCAAAGTGATGCTGGCGATCAGCGTGAATCATCCACCGAGGAATCTACCTCTGAAGACGGACAGCAAGACGGACAGCAAGACGGACAGCAAGACGGACAGCAAGACGGACAGCAAGACGGACAGCAAGATGGACAGCAAGATGGACAGCAAGCCAATGCCGAAGACTCTGCGGACGATCAGCAGCAGGGTGTGCCGGAAGAAAATGCTGAAGAGAATTCCGAAGCCGCTGCACGCGCTGCACTTGAAGCTGAAGAGCTGCTTAACGCAGAGGCTGAAGAAGATGAAGAACCTTCAGGTAGTGCCGCGCAGGAATCGAACCTGCCCTTGACGGAGCAACAACAAGCAACCGAACAATGGTTAAGGCAGATACCGGATGATCCTGCCGGTTTGTTGCGCAACAAATTACTACAGAGTCATCAACTTGAATACCCGGGAGTGCAAAGTAGTGAAGAGCGCTGGTAGCCTGATTCTTTGGTTGTTGCTGACCGTGTTCGTCGCTGTCTCGCATGCGCAGCAGGGCACGGTGCTCATGGAACTTGGTGCTGGCGAGATCTCGATAGAAGAAAGCGTAACGTTAACGGTTACTGCCAACTCTGTGGATGGAGAGTTGGATACAACGGCGCTTGAGCAACACTTCGACATTGTCGGCCGATCGAACAACGTATCCTCGCAAACCTACATCAACGGTGGCAAGAGAACTGTCGTGCAAGAGCGCAGTTGGGTGTTGGAGTTGATGCCTCGTACGATTGGTAACTTTGTCGTACCACCTGTACTCGTTGGGTCAGAAAGCAGTAATTCCTTGAGCCTGGCCGTCACGTCAGCGCCGACGGGTGCCGCGCGGGATATCTATGTTGAAGCGACAGTGGATACGAAAACACCGTGGGTACAGTCGCAAGTTCTGTTAACGCTACGCGTGTATCAGGCTATCGAGATAGTTGATGGTGCGCTGGGAGCACCCGAAGGCGATGCTCTCAATGTTGAACAACTGGGTGAGGACAGGCGTTTTGAGGACGTGCGTGATGGCAGGCGCTACGCCGTAACTGAGCGGCGTTATGCCGTGTTTCCACAGCGTAGCGGTAAGCTATTGATCGATCCTATACGTCTTAACGTATCCGTGCCTGTTGATCCGTCGCGGACTCGAAGCTTTTTTACACGCACGAAAAACATTCGACGACAAACTGATTCAATTGAGCTTGACGTGCAAGCTCGGCCAGCGGGCGGTGGAAGCTGGTGGTTACCGGCGCAAGCGGTGACGCTAGAGGAAAGATGGTCGGCTGATCCCGAGATGGCGACAGTTGATCAACCTTTGACCCGTACGCTTGTGCTCCGCGCAAATGGAGCAACCGCAACGCAGTTGCCGCTAATAGAGCGACCTAAGGTGCAAGGTCTGAGTATTTACGCTGAGGATCCGGTCAGTGCCGCCGGACAATCCGATAACGGTCTGATCTCGGAACAGCGCTTCAGTTGGGCGATCATTCCGGAGTCAGCCGGCGAAAAGGTGTTGCCCGCTATTGTCGTAGAGTGGTTTAACACGGTGAGCGGACAACTGGAAACGGTTGAGTTGGGAGCAACCCTCCTGCGTGTCGCTCCGCCGGAGAATAGTGCGGCACCGACAAGCGCGACGAGTGCCGGTAATGCTGCGTCGACAAGTGACTCCTCCGTTGCCGCTTTATCGGGACCATCGGAAGATAATTTACAAAGAGATGGATTAAGTCTCAATGATTCGACGGCTCTGTCAAATGATGCGCTGGCAAACAATCAGGCTGATAACGGCTCAGTGAACAGTCAGGACTCCGCAATTGCTCAGGAGGCTGGGGCGGCGGACGGTTTACTGGTTCAGGGCACTGGCAGTACTACCCCTCCCGTTGCGGAAATCGCTGCGAGCGTCAAACGTTGGCAATGGATTTCGGCAGCTTTGTTTTTTGCCTGGATAGCGACGCTTTTCTGGATATTCAAGCAACGGTTTACGCACCAAAAGCGTCTCGGTGGGTATTCCGCCTCGATGGTCAATCATCTCGGCGCTGTGCGTGATGGTGTGCGTCAGTCGTATACGAAAATGGCGCCGCTGGCCGAGGTCGAGCTTAGCTGTCGAGAGTCCGATCTCAATGCGGTGTCACAGGCGGTTCTGCGCTGGGCAGCCAGACAGTTTCCGGACCAAGCTCCGAGGAGTCTGTCCGTTCTCGCTGATCGACTACAGCCTCATCCGGTCAGTGATGAGCTGCGGGCGCTGGATGCGGATCTGTATCGTTCGGGTTCTTCGCAGGAGCAGGATGAACACCGCTACGAGGGCCTGCCCGGCAACATCCGCAGTGCGATGCAGGCTATTTTCTCGGCAGAGGGTGCGGAAATCGGTGATTCGAACGCCGCCCGAGGGGGCAGTAAATCAAGCGATTCCCACGGTCTGCCGCAGCTCTAGCCTTTGCTAGCGACCTGAAGTGACCGTGGCCGCACAAAACAACTAACCCGGGTTAGGTCTTCGACCCCCATCGGCATGATCCTTGAGTCGATTCCGG
>CAYULV010000093.1:12210-13614 GCA_964445655.1 uncultured Granulosicoccaceae bacterium
CTAACCCGGGTTAGGTCTTCGACCCCCATCGGCATGATCCTTGAGTCGATTCCGGTAACGGGCACCTTCATGTGTCTACTGGAACACCGAGCTAAATCGTGTGAGCGGTCTGATTTTATTCAGTCGAGGGTTTTCGTGTCTGCTGCTACGGCGTGTACGGCATTGTTACGCCTGCGCTTTTTTCATGATATATATTGCATTAGGGGTCATCATTGGATCAGGGCCAGCGACTGCAGCTGACGCGATTCCGGGTGAAGAATACTGCAATCGCGAAATCGATAACATTCGCTTTGTCGGCAACGATGTCACCAAGGCGGCAGTCCTCATCCGCGAGGTGCCTCAGAAATTAGGTGCGCAGTGTTCGTTCGACGACATTATCGACGGTATCCAGAATATTCAGGATCTTGGCTTGTTCAAATCGGTACGCGCAGAACTCGAGCTCGTCGATGCACTACTTGAACTTCGCTATATTGTTGATGAAAAGATTTTCATTCTTCCGTTACCTCGCTTGAGCCGAACAAGTGATGGGGAGCTTAGAGTTGGCGTACAGATACGCTGGGAAAATTTTCTCGGTCGGCTACATCGTCTGAAGTTGACCAGCGAAAAGCGCCAGGAAGATAATGGTCGAGGGCGGTCAGGGTTTGTACACTCAGCGCGCTACACCGTGCCACGATTTCTCGGTTCAGATTTCGGCTTGTTTCTTAATGTAGCGGCCGAGCGGCGTAACGTCGAACTTGAGCAGAATGAAGTGACCTTTGGCGAAGCGGAACGCCAATCATTTGTATTTGAAACTCAAATCGCCCGTTGGCTTAACCAATCCAAAGGTGTTCGAGGGCTGAGATACCATGCCGGTTTTCGCGTCATTGATCGTGAATACGATGTCACATCCGGTGAAGCCGGTCCATTTACCGATGGCACTGATTTAAGTTTTGTATTTGGTGTCGAGAATCAGTTGGTCCGTCGCGATACCTATCGTCGCCGCGGCAAGACCTACGGCTTTACATTCCGCGTCGCTGATGAAAATCTGGCTTCCAGCTTTAGCTACAAGCGTCTTGATTTGTGGGGTATCTGGTACCTTCCTCTCGTCGATCCGCAAAAGAATTTGAATGTTCAATTGCGGCTCGGTCTGAGTGATGGTGCGCCTTTTGGAGACCACTCGTTTTCAATCGGTGGTGGCGATGTCCTGCGCGGCGTAGACAAGGGTCGCGATACGGGGGATATCCTGATGCTACTGAATGTGGAATATCTTTCCGGATTTTTCTCGTATCCCGCTTGGCGTTGGGTTGTTTTTCTTGATGCAGGTAATGTATTTGAAACGAACGACGTTGATCTTCTGGATCAGAATCTGAGCGGTGGCTTGGGGCTGCGTTATAAGCTACGGTCACTGGCTAACACAGATCTCCG
>CAYULV010000094.1:0-13480 GCA_964445655.1 uncultured Granulosicoccaceae bacterium
GGATAAGATTCATGATGGGTTTGTCGGGTCTTCCGCAGATAAACAGACCACCGACCCTTAACGGGTTTAGCGCCGTGGCGAATTTCAATTGCGATTTATGCCGAAGCTGGTAAATCTGCTCCTGAGCCAGATCATGCTGCGCCGACCCCGTGTGTGTTCCGAAGTGATTACCAAATACCTCGAAGAGCGAGGCAAGGAAGTTCTTTTGAGATTTTTGTATGTCCATAATCTGTTTCTCCTAACCACTGTTTTTTTGAATTCCAACAATTCAACAACTAAAACCGTTAGCGAAACTATAAGAAGATAAGACGTACGCAGCTATGGGGGAAACTACTACTTTATTGATGATGAGCTCCCTGGAATGTGTAGTTTCCCCTTTAGACAGACACTTACACTCCGGCCTATACCGAAGGTCAGGATATGCATCGAGATAATCGGCACATGCATTCCAAGAGGACAACTGAGACAGATTCCCTAAACTATCAGGATATATATGGACGCCCCATAAGTATCAAACCGGCAAAGCTGTCAGGACAAGCATCTCTAGATAAATCAATAAAGCACCGGCGACAACTATTCTCAATAACGTTGTACAGCACACCTCACGCTAAGTAGATGCTCCTGTACGCGTCTCGAATTTAATTTTTTAAGCCTGTTGTATCGTTTCAGACAGCACACCTATCCAATGCAAATATGGGGAGTCACCCATTGTCCGAATTGCCGCCCACTGCCAAGATGCAGTACAAGGAACAGGGTTGATCCTAGTCACTATAAACACAACCTGATACTGCAATACGCGCAGTCAAAGGACCCGAGTGTTTTATCAGTTGTTTTTTAAATAACAATCACGGACGGGATTTACACTACGGCATTCCACCTTCGGACACGAGCACCCGGGCAGTCATGGCAAATGTTACGAATTCCGGATCGGAACAAATCATGGTCATCGGCGATGACTGCCGTATGCGTTTTACCTTCAGCCAATTGACTAATATTCTCTGTCCAGGTCGATCTGCAAACGCACAGAATTATTTCAGATTATGACCGCAAAGTCCTGAACGCAACTCCCGCATTGCAATGGCAGCCGCATTTTTTATACGACAGGAAACTTTGATACTGACTTAGCCCGGACTATTCACTCCCCAGTCAACGACGTCCTGATCGGATCAGGGCTGACCGCATGATCTCGACTGGCTATTATTGGGGAGCAGTGTTGCACTACTTTTGCATAGTGGTAACGCAAGCTTCCAACCAGTTTATACCTCGCCACTGGTGTTCATATGTATTGTCTATCGTTCATCAGTTATGCAACATTCAAAATAAATAGATAACTACTTGCCCCAAGTTTAATGCTCGTAAAACTGATCGGCCACTTTTTTCTTTAAATCCGCTGCCGAGTAAACGGGCTTGCCAGGCTTCCTGCTCTGGACTAGGTTGTTTGGATCTATTTACAAACTGGCCAGTCGTTACTAAGAACAGGGCGTGTCCAAAACTTAAGGTGATTAGATTCGTCTACGGGTAAAGCTGATCGACCTGCCAATGGCAATGCCTAAAAGAGCCATTAAGGTCAACAGCCCAGAAGCGCCACCGCCGCCATTTGTGTTGTCTTGTGTGCCCGACGCTGCGCCATCATCAGAAGTAGTATCCTCATCTGTGTCTTCAGCTGTGTCCTCTGTTGTATCCGATGGTGTTGATTCAGTTTCTCCCGCTTCTGCACCGAGGGTTGCAACATTGGCACGGAAGGTATTGCAGAAATCACCAGAACCGCGAACAACGAGGAGTGGCATTTCAAGCGAGTTCTCACGTGATGCCACTGTTATTCCGTTTGCCGCTACAACTTGATTTGCAGCCGGAGCAACTGACATATTAAAGATACTGCTTTGGAGATTATCGGTTCTCAATGGAATCGAATAGCGAGTATTTGAAAGCCAATCGCGTTGTTCCTGAGCGAGTTGTAGAACGTATTGTGGCGGCGGATTCAAAGCTGAGTCGCTTTCCGCCCACTCCGTGTTGTTCAGAAGCGCATATTCAATCGTTGCAGATAGATCGCCATTTAACACTGTCATCTCAAGCGCAGCCGAGTCGAACACAGGTACATTGGTGGTATCAAATTGCATCAGCGTGGTTCCAGCCAATACTTCAAGCGAGCCAGCATTGACCAGCCCACCGTTAATCAAATGCGCGTCGGCCAAAGGTTGTAATGCCAGTGTGCCGTTTGTACATTCACCTGGTGTGTATTGCAGGCCTAGCGGTATTTCCGATACAGTGAACGGGTCGGATGTATCAGATGGGACAGCAGCAGCATTGCCATCGATGCTACTTTGTGGCGTTCCGCTTCTGGTATCGAGGTCATTAGGGGACAGTTCAAGGCTTTCATAGCGATACAAAGCAATTTTATCGATTGCATGGCCGTTGGAGCGGCCGGATACTTCCATCACATGTATACCGGCTGTAAAAAACTGTCGTACGTTAGCGCCGGCGTGATCGTTGACTTTGGCATCCCAGAACCAGGCACCATGATGCCCCATGAATACCTTTTGCCAGCCATAAAATGGCTCTTCTCCATCTACGTTAACGCCAGTTGGGAAACGGACATAAGAATCGTTGGATTCAGTATTACTATCCCCTTGGGCAATACGCGTTCGCCAGCGCAACTCATAATTCCCCGCTGTTGTAATTTCGAACTGATAGGTAATGGTGTCGCGGCCAGCATCTGCTGGATTAAAGAGATCAGGACCCTTCCATTCAAGATATCCATCACCTGAAAAGTGATCGAGGGCAGTACCCAATACCCAGTCACCACCGAACTGGGCATCTTCCGCCTCAAAATAAACGAATCCGTCAGACTCTACAAATGTATCCGCAGCGACTGCATACATGCAAAGTAGCAAGGCTGGTAGCGCATAACGCACAGAGTTCTTCATATATAGAGACAGGAAAGTCGGTATTTAACCAGTCTCCGTTGGATCGGCGGGTAGTACAAGCGTCTTTAAGCGAATGTGAAACGTGTGAGATTGGTGGTCGGGAAAGATACTGTTTTTGCGTATCGGTGCGTATTCTATGGGGTATTCAGTGACATTTTGGGGATACTCTGATCGAGCGTCATATCGCATGATTCCATGAAATTGACGGGCTTTTGGGACAAGGTGGATCATGAACATCTACATCGTTCGCCCAAGCATCACAGCCTCCAATGTGATCGCTATTTTCGGCATCGCTTTAACAGTATCAGGTCACGTTTCTGAACACCCAAAAGCTAACATTTGATGGTACTTGAATCTCTCCATGGCAGGATTACCAAGCAAAAGCTCTTTCGCTCCCTCTAACACTAACGCCAAGGAGTGATGAATCTCAGGAAGTTTTAAAGATAGTTGGATAGCAGTTCTCAATCCAATCACCTGGCCTGGAATAAACTGCTAATTACTTTGAAAGCTCCTCTCATGCAAAACTTTGCAGCCAAAAGGAATGACCACTTGAAATACCTTCGCGAGTTCGACCTTGGCAATTCCTTTTTAAAAATAGTCAAAAGCGCTTGTGTTGCAGCGACAACAATCCTCGTTACACTGACTGCACAAGTTTCGTTCGCAGCTCCCGGGCTCGACGTAGCAGTTGCAGTGGCACCGTATCTTGATGGTGCTTTCCCTGAGACAAGCCCCGGATCAGCCGAGGGCGACTGGATTCAGGTCGATTACTACCCAGGCCTGAATTTTGTCGAGCCAATAAGGATCATCGAGCATCCTGTTGATGATCGCTTGTTGATTGTTCAAAAAGATGGGACTGGGTGGACAGTATCACACCAACAGGGTGCGACTGACAGAACAATGTTCTTCGACATCAGACCTATCATGCATGGTAAGTCGGGTATTGGGGAAGGCGGTATCAGTGACCTCGCTTTTCACCCAGAGTTTGGCTTGCCACAATCACCCAATTCCAATTATGTCTACATTACCTACCGATGGTCACCAACACAGTCAGGCTCATTTACGCAGAGTCCAACCGTAGATGGTTACAACCGCTTATCGCGGTTTTCTGTCATTAATGGGCAAGTTGCTCTCAACACCGAACAAGTTCTGATCAATCAATACGATCGGCAGCAATGGCATATCGGTGGCGATATGTTCTTTGGTAATGACGGTTTTTTGTATATATCTACTGGTGACGAAGGCAACTGCTGCAACCGCTTGTTTAATACTCAGCGGCTTGACGGTGGTTTATTCAGCGGAATACTTCGTATAGACGTTGATCAGGACAGTAACCGAAGCCACCCAATCAGAAGGCAACCCACTCACCTTGAAGAAGACCCGACTTCAAACGGACCGCAGTGGCCACAATCGTTCAGTCAGAACTACTACATTCCAAACGACAACCCCTTCGTTGATCCGAGTGGCAACTCTCTTGAAGAGTTTTATAGCATTGGTCTGCGTCACCCATGGACCATATCGCGAGATCCAGCGACTGGAAATATCTGGATTGCCGATGTTGGCCAGAGCGCGATGGAGGAGATCAATATCTCCCGACGAGGCGACAATCACCAGTGGGGTTACGCAGAAGGTACTGTAGGCGGCGTCATCCCGAGACCCGCAAATATCATCGGCAACGAAGCACCACCAGTCTGGGCCTACCCGCGTTCCGAAGGTCAGGCAGTTATTGGCGCCGGTGTTTACCGAGGGTCCAAGTTTCCTGACTTAATCGGCAAGTATCTTTTTTCCGACTTTTTAACTGGCAATTTATGGACTGCAGCTGCAGATGGCAATTCAAGCAGCATAGAACAGATCGGTACGATAACCGCCGGCTTCCCCAATGGGGTCAATTCGTATCTGCTCGATAGTAAAGGCGATATTCTGATGGCGCGTACCGCTGGTGGTTTGGCCGCTAACGGCAAAATCGAAATGCTGACCCGCGCCGCTGATGTTATTCCGACAGCTGAACCACCTGCGGCATTATCTCAGACCGGCGCTTTTACCGATCTCGTGAACATGGTACCGCACGCTGGCTGCGTTCCTTACGAACTCAATGTGCCTTTCTGGTCAGACGCATCGGTGAAATCACGCTGGATGTGTATTCCAAACGATGGCGACCACAACACCAATGCTGAGAAAATTGGTTTTACGGAGTTGGGCAACTGGTCATTTCCACAAGGCGCCGTGTTAATCAAGCACTTCGAGCTACTGACCAACGTCTCCAACCCTTTTTCGAGCGTCAAACTCGAAACGCGTTTTATCGTTCATGGCGAAGACGGTTACTACGGTGTGACCTATCGTTGGAATGATTCCGGCACCGACGCCTTTCTGTTAACCCAAGGTGAGGAAGAAACCTATACGGTCAATACGCCGTCTGGCAGCTTTGAGCAAACATGGCAATTTCCAAGTCGGGCCGATTGCTTGACCTGCCACACTGATGTCGCCGGAGGCGTACTCGGACCTAATACACGCCAGCTCAACGGTAACTCGTTCTACCCGACTACAGGTCGAATCGAAAACCAGCTGGAAACACTAAATTCACTCGGTATGTTCAGCCCCGCTATTGAGCAGTCCGAAATAACCGAGTTTCTAAATTCAGTACTCACATCAGCACCGACCTTGGACACCTCGCTCAGCTTGTCCGCACGAGCACGTTCCTATCTGGATACCAATTGCTCGTATTGCCACCTGCCTGGCGGCGTCAGAGCTAACTTCGACGCTCGATTGACAACACCGCTGGCATCGCAAGGTTTTATTAATGGTGAATTGGTCGAGTCGTTAGGCATAAGCAATGAAGCTGTAATTGTGCCGGGCAGTCTGGACAGTTCAGTGCTCTTTCACCGATTGGCATCTGCAGGAGAATCGTTCTCGATGCCACCGATCGCCAAATCTTTGGTGGACGAAGCGAGTGTCGATGTGGTCAGAGAGTGGATCCAGGCGCTGGACTCGTTTGACGTAGGTAACGACACATCAAGCGGTGGTAGTTTTATCGACGGTCATCATCCAAGTTTGTATATCAATGAGCAGGATACCTTTGTGCATGACAACGAGCCTGGCTCATTGTATGTCAAAGAATTCAAATTTTATGCGCAGCGCCTTGGCAACCCTCTAACCCCGGTAGTTGTGCGTGTCAATGGCAATAACAACTTCACAGTACTCGCCATTGGCACCACACGAACACAAAGTGAATACTCTGTGGGTCAGAATATCTTCCCATTTAGCGACAACGGTGTTGTCAAACTCACGTTGGTTGCGGGCGATACTATTGCAGTTGGCTTTATGGATAGCTTTGCCGATGGTAGTGGTTGGGGAGCGGGTACCGTCATCCCCGCTGAAGCTGGTAGTGGAGCAAACCAGGATGAAATCTGGGCGCTGTTGCCTGCACCACTGATTAATCAGACCACAGGCTTCCTCGCGAATAGAGACACTACCAGTGTCGAATTAAATCAGACCATACTGGCAACTAACGCTGGAAAGAACCTCAATCAATTTACCAACTTGAGACGAAGCTACAAGTTCGCAATTGCATTTGGTTTAACCGACAATTCGTCTACAACACCCACCGGCAACGCACCGGTATTCGCCAATGGATCATTCGAAAACCCGGCGGTTAATACATTTTCAATCTTCAGTGACACCAACGCAATTCCAGGCTGGACCATTACGGCAGGAAGTGTAGAGCTCGACAAAACACCATGGCCTGCTTCTGACGGTTTGCAATCCATGGACTTGAGTGGCGACGTGGCAGGTAGCCTCGAACAAACACTCAATGGCTTTGTACCCGGCGCTGATTACGAACTCCTGTTTGATTATGGGCTGCATGGAACCGCAACAACATCAAGAAGTGCTGATGTACTAATCGGCGGTAATGTCGCCGACACGATCACGGCCAGCACAGAAATGCTGGTGCCGAACTATCAAACTGCGAAGGTGCCATTTGTCGCACCACAAAGTGGTGAACAAACGTTTGGCTTTAGCAGCTTGTCGCCGAATTCGCGAGGTGTTGTCATCGACGATGTGCGCGTCAGCTTAATCGGATTGCCTGACGCCGGCCCGTTACCAAACCCTGGTAGCAGTCACTGTAGCTCGGGTCAGGACAACCTGCTGGTCAATGGCAGTTTTGAGGAAACCAGCAACCCGGCCTACTCGTCCGCCGCCCAATTGATCGCGTCCATAGGCCTGACGCATCAGGGTGTGAAATTTATCGACAAACACCCAGACAGCGATTTCCCCGGTTGGTTTACTACAGGCGGTATAGCTCTTCAGCAGGGTGGTTTTTCGCAGGGCGGAACTATTGAGCTGGGTCTGAATGGATTCCTGGGCTTCAATACACCTGACGGCGAAGTATTTGCCGAACTCGATGGCAATCACCATAACCAAATTATCTCTGTCACCCCGGGACAATTGCTTGACTGGGAATTTACCCACCGCGGCAGAGTCGGGGTCGACACAATCAGCATTGCCTTTGGAGCAGTCGGGTCACCCACTGTCATTGCCACCGTATCTTCTCCCAATACCCAATGGGTTACACACACAGGCCAATATCAAGTACCTGGCAATGTGTCGGAAATTCAACTGAGCTTGACACCCGTTAGCGCCTCGAACGGTGATATTGATTCATCGCACCTGCTCGACGACGTCAAGTTGTGTGCCGCGAATTTACCGGAGCCAGAGCCAGAACCAGAACCAGAACCAGGCACCTATCAATGCAACGCACTGAGTAATGTTGCACCGGGTGGTAGCGCATCGCAGTCATCAAACTGGGTCGGCAATTCATTTCCCGCAAGCAATGCAATTGATGGTGTTCTCGGCAACTTCACGCATACTGCCCAAGGCCAAACACCGGCAAGTTGGCAACTGACGCTTAGCGAAGACAGCGTTATAAATCAGGTTGTGTTGCATAACCGAGATGGTTGCTGCAGCTCACGACTGCGCGATCTAACGGTTAGCGTGCTCGATAGTACTAACAACACTATTTACCAGTCACAATTGCTCAATCCGGAAAATAACTTAAATTCTCCGGCGCTGATAACACTCGACTTGCCAGAATCTTTGCTGGGTCGTGTGATCCAAATAGTGCGAACACCTGACCCGGATCTCTCGGGCGGTTCAGGCAACGCGGATGAGGCCAGTGTACTCGCGCTCGGCGAGGTGCAGGTTAATGGCTGTGCATTGAGCGATGCTGAGGTTCCACAACTGGCGCAAAACGTTGCGCTGAACAAGGCAGCTTCACAATCGACTACCAGTCATAACGGGCAAGCCTCGAGAGCGGTAGATGGCGATACCAACGGCACATACAGCGCAGGGTCAGTAACTCATACTAACGCCAACAGTAACAACGGCACACTTAACCCTTGGTGGCGTGTTGATTTGGGTGCAAGCTACGATGTTCTCGAAATCAACATATTCAACCGAACCGATAATTGCTGCACCAACCGTCTAAACGGCGCTACGGTATATATCGGCAATGTAAACAGCACAAACCCGGCAGACTACACCGCAATAGGCACGCTGACAGGAAGTTCCTCTGTACAGACTGTGACAGGGGCAAACATCTCGGGGCGCTATGTTATGGTTCGCCTCGAAGGCACAGGCATTCTATCGTTGGCAGAAGTACAGGTAATAGGTTTCTAGGCCTTAGGGACACAGCTTAAGCTCAGGAAACAGTCCGACAATACTGTACACATTCCGCGTGCTCCTAATGTTTGGACAGAGGGGCTTATGGATTCGGTTATGTTGAGCAATACAGATTGAAGGCACTGGTCTACTGTAGTTGGGGCAGGAACAATCAAGACGGCGGAGTTCCCCCGTTTGGTTGAGTCTTTTCAGAGCCTCTGGTATTCGCAAATATCGAATACCAGAGGCCCATCAAAGTGAGTTGGTAATTAACGCCCCATCTTAGGTTCCGAATAGCGGGTTGCTTCCTCTACAAGTGCAGCAGCGTCGGAGTCTTTGTCGATCATGACAAAAGGGCCACCCCAAACCTGCTCCACTTGCTCGCCCTTGCTGTGCGCTACAAAGGCGTCCGCAACTGCGACACCGCTATCATCGATTGAGCGTAAGTTCAATAAGACGAACGTACGGGCAAACGTCCGGCTGACTGCAGTAAGCCTTATGGGTAATATTGATTAGAGACGCAGAGGCTTGATCCTCGAACTAAGTGCGACGCCCAACGCCACCGACACTCTCATCCCGAGGGGAGATGTTGGCGCAGTATTTCATTGAACTCATCGGGGTTTGTAACAAAACCCATGTGATAGGGCATCGTGGCAAAGGAAGCCGACGGCAAGTTCGTTTCTGTCCACTGCTTGGCCGTATCGGCCCACGCCTCCTTGGCGATGACAAGTGTTGGCACTTTGTCGGCGGCGGTTTTCGCAGCCTCGGAAAGGTCGGTGCCGACTCCGTCAGCCATTGTGGCTACGGCAACGTGCTCAGGCGTTTGAAGACCCAGTTCAACAATTCGGGCGACGTCGGGATGGTCGTCTGCGGTGTCTTCTGGGAGCCCAATCATTTCCTTGGCATAAGCGGTCCAAAAGGCTTCGCGTGCATCGATCGTTAGCCGAAGGAACATCACGATGCCATCCATCGTAAGCGGGGCCTCGCCCCACGCGGTCGAGTCTGTCGGGTCGCAGGCGCACGTCGGAGGCGAGTCGCAAATCACCACGCCTGCTACGCGGTCAAGACCATTGTCTCGGACATAGGCAAGCACGTCGTATACCCCAAACGACCAACCCAACAAGGTTGCCTTGTTGATGTCGAGTGCGTCGAGCAGTGCAGCCAGATCACCTGCCCTGGTGGTGAAATTGTTGCCGGTGAGTGGCTTGTCCGATTGGCCGTGTCCTCGGGGGTCATAGGCCACGACGTCGTGCGTTTTGGACAACTCGGCGAGCTGATTATTGAAATAGTCGGCCGTGCAGGTCCATCCTGGCGCCATCACAAGAGTCGGCCCTGACCCTCCTCGGAGTACTCGAACGGTTATCCCGGTCGAAAGCGCCACCATCTGCTCGGTAACACCGGCGGGTATGTCTTGCATTGTCATGACAACTCCTCGTTTGCGAAAGGGACGCTCGTTGGCCCAGTGACATTTTGGCTAGAAGGCGGCATCGGTTACTATCCAAAATAGGCAGAACGAAAGGAATATCCATGAGTTCGGCGATCACCTTCGACCATTTCCAAGACATCGACGCTCAGGCGGAACAACTCGTGGGTTTCGACCAGCACTATCAGCAGCTTGACGCTGGGCCTTATGCAGGTGCGTTCTTAACTTGCGAGAACGAGGGAGTGGCGGTATCTGTTGAGTGGACGAACCGAACCCTCTATCAGCAGGGAGCCGGTGCCCACGGGATGATCAGCGCAGTACTGCTGTTGCATGAAGGTCGATGCCGGGCAAGCCGCCTGAACGGTGGTCCACTTACAACCGACCACATCGTGCTTCTCGGCGAAGGGGCGCCGTTCGATGCAACGCTCGAGGCCGGCGCAGTTCCTGTTGTGGTATCGATTCCGGCAACAGAAGGTGGCGCGAACGAGCTGATCGAAGGACGGGCGAGTTGTATCGCTGCCCCTGATCTCGCAACTCGATTTAGGTCGCTTGCCAAAGCTGCAGCGAACGGCGAGAGGACAACTGTTACCGAGATTTCCAGTACGACCTTGATGGCGCTTGCTTTGTCTTCGCCATGCGAGAGGCGGCGAAGTATAGACATACTTCGCGAGGCCTGTTCGGTACTCGTCGACGACCAGACCACACAGCAGTCGGTTGCTTCGGTGGCTCGATCCGTCGGCGTCTCGCGTCGAACTCTCGACGAAGTATTCAAGGCGAACGTCGGTGTTACTCCCGGCCGATTTCGGAAAGTTTCTCGTCTTAATAGAGCACGTCGACTTATCGAGACCGGCCAGCATTCGGTCACGACTGCTGCGGGCCTAAGCGGTCTTCACCACCTCGGCCGATTCTCCCAGGACTATAACGAGCTATTTGGTGAGCTTCCGTCTGTTGCGCTCAAGCGAGCGCGAGGAACACAAAGGCCGAGGGACTAACGTTTCATCTCTGAGTCGCTGAAATTAAGCAGCCCCTGGGTATTGAGGTTGTTAGCACCCTCTATCGGCAGCAGACAGACTACAGAGCGATGTAGTCATCAGGCTACTGTAAAACTCAACTGCACTGCAGTGGCCCAGTTACTTAAACGATCACTCTTATCTCTGCATCGATACAGTAATGCGCATACCCCGTGCACGATTTGTTTTCTTAAATAACGATCCCCGCGTTTGGAAATGCTCTTGGGATGCAACCACGCCGTATTCACTTAACAATCTAAGAACCTTGTTCAACAGCGCCGTACGACGGCTGGCACATTGCTCTCTCATTCGGTGCAAGCATTGAATATCCTGTCTTGCGACGCCCTATATCGGTACAGCGATTATATTCGGTCGACGAGACGCTTCTGCGATTGCGACGGTATCGTTACTGTCATTTTGGTTTCTACACGCAAAAGGGGCGCACTCTTCCTTAAAGGTCACTTGCCTTTTAAAATCTTGCAACAATAACAAGCAGACTCTACGATACCTGCTTAATAACATCACCAGCAACGTAATAAATGATGGATCAGACCGACAACATCGCTGCATTCGAAATTCCTTCAGACGGACAAGATCAACTAATCATTGGCGATTTCGATTTTAAGCTTATCGAGGACGCTTGCAATTGGGGGACTGGTGGATTAGTTAATATTTCTGCTATCACTTCCGACATTGATCATGCAGTGAATTCGACGTTGTTATATAGGGATAAGTACCACAACGACGGCGAGCTGAAGATCATGTTCAATTGCATCTATAGCTACCCTGAAGGAGTCTCCAATCAGGAATTCAATTTTGTTGATGGCACTCAACCCCACCCTAATTACCAAACAATCAGTGTGGTTGGCGCTCAACGTTTGGCTTTTCATGGGAAAGCCACTTTATTGGATGGATGGATTTGTTTGAAAGGCTTGTTGCGAGATTCCACTGACGAAAATAGATGTTGGCCGATATTGTTAGTCAGGAAACGTACGCCCGACAATTTTGATTGGTCGCGCTATGAGTTTAGTCTGGAAGAGGCGATGCAAATTCATCCGTCGCTGGTTGGTAAAATCTCTACAAGAAACTATGAAGGCACTACCTTACCCGTTAGGTTTTGGGAATTTAAACAATTAAAATCATTGAGCATCTATGATGCAGAAAACCTACAGGAATTATCAGAGGAAATCGGCGATTTTACGCAATTAAGACATTTGACTATCACTCGCACACCGTTAGAGCAATTGCCGCAGCGTATCTTTCAACTTCCCAATCTAGAAACCTTGTCTATTGCTGACAACAGACTCCGGCACGTTGCAGAGAGCCTATATTTACCCAAGCTACAAGCGGCCAATTTCGGTGGAAATCAATTAAACACACTTCCAAAGTCACTTACCAAAAGCACAAAACTATGGCGCATAGTTCTTGAGAAGAATCCGTGGATTTCGCTGCCTGCCCCGCTGGGTGAGATAAAAACGGTTGAGTTAAATATTGACGAAAAGAAACGTTTATTTGAACACGATTATAAAGGCGCTGACGGCAAAGGATTAGTGGCGTGGGACGAAGACATGTTCTTGATAAAGAACGATGTTGAGCTGCACAGCGTGATGATTGACACTATTAAAAACACGCTATATGAAGATCACGTATCCGTGCTCCAGGAAACTGCGCTCAAAGCAGTTTGCATGCGGACAGTTCCTATGGGCGATTATAGTACGCTTGGGAACACTCGTTTTGGCGGTTTGCCTGATTTACCCGAAGGTGCTGAATACCCTACTTACACCGATATCTACCGTAAGGTGGGATATAGTCATCATATTTTTATCGCCCAGTTAAATTGTGCCGAACTAGCACCTTTTCAAAACTATTTGCCGCGTGAGGGCATTTTGTATTTCTACCTAGAAGATCTAGAGGAGTTTGAATGCAAGGTGGTATATCACCCAACCACCCAACTACTACAATCAGCCAAGTCTTTGAAATTTGAACCGTTCTTCAACAACCCTTATCTTCCAGAGCCATCTAAACCAGTAAAAGTCGAATATACTCAACTAATTGCATTGCCCTCAAGACTTAACGACAAGAATATACACGAATACGCAGACGAATTAGCCGATGGTAAGTTCGAGAGTCACATGGCCAGGCTTGGTCAAACCTTCTCTGAAAGCATCGGCCGAATGGGTGTGCTAATGGAGCACAACAATCACTATTATAGTGACATGAATCATTCGATAAACGATCACCCCTACTATGAATTTGAATCACCCACTGTGTTAGCTGCACTCGACCGAAAAGGCAATCCTGAAGACTGGATGGTACTGCTACGGGTGTACTCAGATAACAAGTGTGGCTTCGACTATTTCGATGGTCGCGAACTGTGTTTTATGATACACAAGAGCGATTTAGTTAAGCGTGACTTTAGCAACGTATTTGCGGCAGCTGGTTTTTAACCTCGCTGGCAAATTAGTTGGTTG
>CAYULV010000095.1:0-5347 GCA_964445655.1 uncultured Granulosicoccaceae bacterium
GTCAAGAATAGTCTTCGGGTCCATTGTCTTTGTCCGATTATGGCTTACAAAACACTGCAAGCTGTCCTGGGAATTATACCGGACGCTTGTTTGTCGACCCGGTTCGAGGTATATCCTAGGAGTAGATATGTTCGAACCGAGAAAAAACAAGCCCCCATTGAGTGGCAACAGGCAATGAGCGACATAAGCTCGCAGCAACCGTATCTTCGGCGGCTGTTTGATGGACAAATTCATGAGCTCAAGAATGGCAACACGATTATTGGACGCAGCGAAGAATGCGATCTGGTGTTCGATGAGCCAGGCCTGTCGCGAAAACACGTACGTATAACCGTCGATGAGGAAAATATTGTCCTTTTCGATCTGGGATCGCTGAACGGCACTCTGGTAAACGGACGTGAGGCACTGAGCAAGTTGTCCCTTGATCACGGCGACATCATCATATTCGATGAGTTCGAATACGAATTGCTGCTAGCGCATCCACAAGCTTATCAATCAAAACCAACAGCACAAATTGAAACCGTGGTAGCCAACCGCCACGAAAGAGAACGTGAAGAGTTGATCCAGTCTGAAGTTCGTGTGGTGGACACTGCGTTTCTGGCGCGCGATACGGCAAGTGACGGGGATGCCGAACACACACCGATTTCGTCGATAAGCCAACCGACCTTTGTTATCAGAGGTATCGGCGCTGCGGGCATCAGAATAGCGCTAGACATGAGCCGTACAGAGTGGACTCTCGGTTCATCGAACGATCACGACATATCCATTGCCCACCCATCAGTGGCCAGCAGTCACGCCAAACTGCGCATGGACGCCGGACTATGGTTAATGAGCGCCAGCAATGCGAACGAGGTTCTACAGATCAATGGACAAACCACGCAAGGCATGGCCATTTCCAGTGGTGATGTCATACGCATCGGAGAAATCGATTGCCTGTTTGTCTGTCCACGTGAATTCAGCCCTGCCGGCAACCGGCCCGAGCAACCCGGCGGAGCAACAAATCAATCCTTACAAACCCAGACGTTTGACACGACAGACATGACGCCGGTCGCCTGGCGAGATAGCCGCGAGCCAACGCCGAAGCGGCGATCCAGAGCGTTGATAACGATCGTCTCATTGCTGATATTGACAACGATCGCTGGCGGATATTTTTACTGGCAGAACAGCAACTGAACTAAGCTTCAGGGTTCTCGTATACTCAGTAGATCAACACCGGCAAATTTCTGCATGATTCTGTTCTACATTTCCGCGGCAATACTCGTGGTCCTCTGCCTTGCCTGGCTCATACTCGGCCTGAAACGCGCAGGAAACACAAGCTCCGACCAGGAAGCGGCGAATATCCTCATTGCGCGCGAAAAGCTGGCAACGCTTGATTCCGCGAAAGCCAGCGGCGCGGTTGACGAAAACGCCTATGCGCTAGAGCGACAACAGTTGGAACAGGCTCTGGCCGGTGAGCTGCTTAACGCCAAGGAGCAAAACAAGGAAAATCGCGACGGCAGTAGTGTGGCCACAATCTTTGTTGCGATCTTTCTACCGCTCAGTGCCGGCGCGCTGTATCTGTTACTGGGAACGCCAGAAGCGATCAACAACACGAGTACTGCAGCCGCTTTGGGCACGGCTCAGACGACAGCTGGCGATAGCAACCCATCTGTACAACAAGCGCCAAACCTTGAAGAGCTGCTGCCACAACTCGAAGCTCGCCTTCTCGACGCACCCGATGATGTCCAGGGCTGGCGTCTACTGGGCCGTACCTACCTGACCATGTCACGATTCGACAAGGCAGCGGAGGCGTTGGAAAAAGCTGTCGAATTGGATGATCAACATCTCGACACGATAGCCAGCCTCGCGGAAAGCCTCGCCATGCAAAAAGACGGCGACTTGTCTGGCCGACCATTGCAACTGATCAACGATGCGCTGACCCTGGATGAAAACCACCCGCCATTGCTGTGGTTATCTGCGATCGGCGCACAACAGACAGGTGATCACCAAACTGCATTGGCGCAGTTTGACAAACTCTCTGTAATCGCCGCGGGCAATTCGGAGGCTCTGGCTACTATCGAACAAATGCGCACAAACTCTGAGCAAGCCCTCGGGGTTGTTGCCGAGCCTTCCGTCACACTCGAAGTCAGTGTTGACTTGTCCGACGATGCACGCAAATCCGTCAGTGAAACAGATGCCGTATTCATTTTCGCCCGCGCGCAAACAGGACCACCGATGCCACTGGCGGTGTCTCGTCATACGGTCAAGGATCTCCCGATCACCATTACACTGGATGAGAGTATGGCCATGATCCCGAACATGACTCTTGCAAATTTTCCCGATGTAGTTGTTGGGGCACGTGTCTCGCCATCGGGCAACGCCATTGCGCAAACGGGCGACTGGTTTGCCGAATCCAGCATCACCATCACTGACAAACAAGCCGCAACAAAACTGCTGATTAACGAGCAAACACCCTAGTGCCCGTTAACAACCTTCGCGGAGCGATGTTGATGGTGCTGGCCATCGCATTGCTCTCGACGATGGATGCGACGGTCAAATGGTTGGTCACAAACCAGGTCGAGGTCATGCAGATCCTCGCCGTACGAAGTGTCATTATCGTATTGGTCATGGCGCTGATCTATCAACTGCGAGGACAAGCGAAAGCTATTCTTCCGACCCGCCCTGTTGCGCAGATGACCCGCGGGCTGTTCGGTTTTATCGCACCCTTCAGTTTTTTTCTGGGCTTGAAATACGTACCACTGACCGACGCCGTCGTTGTGTTCTTCTCGTCAATTTTTGTGGTCAGCCTGTTATCGATGGTATTTCTTGGCGAGCGAGTCGGGCCACATCGATGGGCTTCAATCGTTGTTGGGTATATTGGTGTCGTGGTCGTCGCTCAACCACAAGGCGGTGGTCAACTATTTGGTTATGCACTGGTCCTGCTATCAAGCACTTCTTATGCTGCGCTGTTTGTCAGTGGCCGCTACCTGTCTCGCACCGAATCCACCCCCTCATTGGTCGTAAGCTACAACCTGGGTGTTGGCATACTCGCCTTCATCTGCCTGCCCTGGTTCTGGGTGCCATTGAATCTGGAGCAAATCGCGGTCATTCTGTTGGCAACTGTGCTGGCTGGCTGTGGTCACTTCGCCATGACCAGTGCCTTTGCCCAGGGAGAAGCCTCCTTCATTGCACCGTTTGAATACACCGCACTTATCTGGGCCCTGATGTTCGATTTGATCATCTGGCGACATCTGCCCGGTTCAAGCACCCTGCTGGGTGCTGCAATCATCATCGGTAGCGGGCTCTATGTCGCTTACCGAGAACAGCTTGCCACCCGCAAAGTATCAGCCGTGGTGCGAAAAACCAACGCTCACTAGATATCAAACCAGCCGGTATAAAAACATCTGATATCAGAACACTGTCGATAAATTTGACCAATTGGATAAAATTTGCTTGAATGCTTTTACACCCAGTCTGAGAAGTGTTCATGGCGAATCAACGTCTACAGAGCCTGTGCGAGGAATTGCATCCTCCCCTGACTCCACACGAAGCCGGGGTCGAATCTGACCGCTGTTATTTCTGTTTTGATGCGCCCTGCATCACGGCTTGTCCGACCGGCATAGACATCCCTCTGTTCATCCGACAGATAAAGGCTGACAACCCCAAGGGTGCTGCCACAACCATCTTCAACGAAAACATTCTTGGCGGCATGTGTGCCCGCGTCTGCCCGACAGAAACACTCTGTGAAGAAGCTTGCGTGCGAAACACTCAAGAAGAAAAGCCGGTACGCATCGGTGAGCTGCAACGCTTTGCAACTGACACGATGATGGCCACCGAGAAGCAACCTTACAAGCGCGCAGCCGAGACCGGAAAAAAGGTCGCTGTGATCGGCGCAGGTCCAGCCGGCCTGAGTTGCGCCCATCGCCTTGCGCTGCTCGGTCATGGCGTGACGATCTTTGAGGCGAAACCCAAACCTGGTGGTTTGAACGAGTACGGTATCGCTGCCTACAAAACCATCGACAATTTCGCCCAACGCGAAGTCGATTACATTCTGTCGATCGGTGGCATCAATGTCGAATACAACAAAGTCCTGGGTACGTCCCTGTCGCTCAGCGATTTGAAGAGTCGCTTTGATGCTGTTTTTCTCGGTATGGGACTTGATGACACAAACACCTTGGATCTCGATAACCATGACATTGATGGTATCCACGATGCCGTTGATTTCATCGCAGAACTGCGACAAGCGGAGCAAGCTGAAACGCTGGATGTAGGCAATGATGTTCTGGTCATAGGCGGTGGCATGACCGCCATTGATGCGGCTGTGCAATCGCGCCTGCTCGGCGCAGCTGACGTCACGGTTGTCTATCGACGTGATCAAGACTCTATGAATGCCAGCGACTTTGAACAACAAGTCGCGCAAACGCATGGTGTATTGCTGAAAACCAATTGGCAACCCGTGCGTATCGTCGCCGACAACGGCAAACTCACAGGCGTCGAATTTGAACAGACCGAGTCACGTAATGGCGCACTTCAAGGTACTGGTGACAAACGACTTTTCAGTTGCGACCGCTTGCTACTCGCAATAGGCCAGCAGTTTGGCGCAGCCGATACGCTGGACGGTATAACACTTGAACACAAACGCATCGCCGTAGATATCAACGGACGCACCAGCGATGCCCAGGTCTGGGCGGGCGGCGACTGTGTCGCCGGTGGCGATGATCTGACCGTCAGCGCCGTGCAAGCGGGAAAACTTGCCGCCATGTCCATGCACGACGTCTTGTCGGCTTAACTCAATTCAGGAGAACAGTATGGTTGACTTGCAGTCCAACTTTCTCGGCATCCAATCACCGAACCCGTTCTGGCTTGCATCTGCACCACCGACCGACAAGGAAATCAATGTCGTGCGCGCCTTTGAAGCTGGCTGGGGCGGCGTGGTCTGGAAGACTCTTGGTGAGGATCCACACATCGTCAATGTGAATGGGCCTCGTTATGGCGCCGTCTATTCATCCGACAGAACCTTGATGGGACTTAACAATATCGAGCTCATCACCGACCGCCCACTACAAACAAACCTTGACGAAATACGCCGTGTCAAAAAAGACTGGCCTGACCGTGCCGTTGTTGTGTCTCTGATGGTGCCGTGTGAAGAACGCAATTGGGCCGACATACTCAAAAAAGTTGAAGATACCGGCGCCGATGGCGTTGAACTGAATTTTGGTTGCCCGCATGGAATGTCCGAACGTGGCATGGGAGCCGCCGTTGGACAAGTCCCCGACTACATCGAGATGGTCGCGCAATGGTGCAAGCAACATACAAAGATGCCAGTTATCGTCAAGCTGACACCCAACATCACTGACATTCGTTTCCCCGC
>CAYULV010000095.1:5447-9004 GCA_964445655.1 uncultured Granulosicoccaceae bacterium
AGCGGTCTGTCCAACTGGATGGAAGAGTCCGGTTATTCCTGTATTGATGATGTTGTCGGTAAGGCAGTACCTAACGTGAAAGATTGGCAGGAATTGAATCTCAACTATATCGCCAAAGCCAAAATTGATCAGGATCTCTGCATTCAATGCGGACGTTGTCATGTCGTCTGCGAGGACACCTCACACCAGGCGATTACGGCCAAGATCAACGGTCAACGACGATTCGAAGTCATCGATGAAGAGTGTGTCGGTTGCAATTTGTGTGTCAGCGTTTGTCCCGTGGATAATTGCATCACCATGGAAGCGATGACCGATGGCGTTGATCCACGTACCAATCAACCCATTTCAAATGAATACGCTAACTGGACATCTCATCCAAACAATCCATTTGGCACAGGTGGCTGATTCAGTCGTTCAGGGTTTTAGCCCATTTAAAATGACGGTGACAAGACAATCTTCAGCTTCCTGGTACAAGCTGTCTTCGTCACCGTCATGCAAGGCGCGAATCTGAGGCGCAAAGTCCGCATAGTGCTGTGTCGAAGACCAGATAAGAAACACCAAGTGAACAGGCTTGATTGCAACCAGTTTGCCATCACGAATCCATTGCTCGATAACCCCGCACTTTTCATCGACAAGCACCTTGAGTTCATTTTCAAGATAAGACTTGATCATTGGCGCACCGTGCAAAATTTCATTGGCAAACAATCGTGATGCCTCTGATTCGCGCCGAGACAACGTCAACTTCGCCCGGATGTACTTGGCCAATTCCTGTTGCGGATCACCGTTTGCATCAAGTGACTTCAATGGGTCCAGCCAGACCGTCAAGGTGTGTTCAAGTACCGCGGTATAGATTTCTTCCTTGCGTCCAAAGTAATACAGTACGTTCGCTTTGGACATGCCAGCGGCATCAGCAATCTTGTCTACGGTTGCCCCGCGATAGCCGTATTGCGCAAATATATCCAGCGCCGACGCGACGATGCGAGACTCGTTCTCAGCCTGAATACGGGTGCGCTTTTTCGGTGCAATGCCCATAAAGAGTTTGCAAGTTAAATGTTGACCAATTGGTCAACATACGATAGCGTGACACGGAGCAGGTGTCGAGCCTGCCGTGTATTTCTGTTGTGCATTTCAACGCACGATATCATGCGTGCTTGAACCCGGTAACCTCAGCAAACGAGATGTCCCGTATGGCCATTAGCAGCAACATGAAGATCAACAGCGAGCGCTTGTGGGATAGCCTCATGGAGATGGCGAAGATCGGCCCGGGCATCGCAGGTGGCAACAATCGCCAAACATTGACCGATGATGACGCAACCGGCCGTGCGCTTTTTCAACGCTGGTGTGAAGAAGCCGGCTGCACCATGGGACTGGACAAAATGGGCACCATGTTCGCTCGTCGCGAAGGCACCGACCCTGACGCCCTACCCGTGTATGTCGGTAGTCATCTTGATACGCAACCCACTGGCGGTAAATACGACGGTGTGCTTGGCGTACTGGGTGGGCTTGAAATTGTTCGACAGTTGAACGATCTGAACATCAAGACAAAACACCCGATCGTTGTTACCAACTGGACCAATGAAGAAGGCACCCGCTTTGCACCGGCCATGGTTGCATCCGGGGTATTTGCCGGCATACACACTTTGGATTGGGCCTATGACCGTGAAGATGCCAGTGGCCTGAAGCTCGGTGATGAGTTGGCACGCATCGGTTATCTGGGCGACGAAGAAGTCGGCGCGCGTAAAATGCATGCGTTCTTTGAATTGCATATCGAGCAAGGGCCGATTCTGGAAAACGAAAACAAGGACATCGGTGTGGTCACCCATGGACAAGGCCTCAACTGGTTGCAAGTCACCTTAACTGGCAAGGAAAGTCATACCGGCTCCACACCTATGCCCATGCGTGTCAATGCAGGTCTTGGCATGGCCCGTATCACGACACTGGTCAATGACATTGCACTGAGTCATGCACCGCTTGCCGTCGGTGCCATTGGTCACTGCGATGTCTATCCGAACTCTCGCAATATCATTCCCGGCAAAGCGGTCTTCACCATCGATTTCCGTCACCCGGACAAGGCCGTCATTGCTGATATGGAATCCAGACTGCGCAAGGAGGCCAAGATCATTGCCGATGAAATTGGCTTGGGGATGGAGATCGAACAAGTCGGTGGTTTTGATCCGGTTGAATTTGATAAGACCTGTGTGTCCGCTGTGCGTAGCGCCGCAGAGCGTCTCGGTTATAGTCATCGTGATCTTGTTTCCGGTGCCGGCCACGACGCCTGCTGGATAAACCGCGTTGCGCCAACTGCAATGGTCATGTGCCCCTGCGTCGACGGGCTGTCACACAATGAAGCCGAAGAGATATCCCCCGAATGGGCCACTGCCGGCACCAATGTATTGTTTCACGCGGTGGTTGAAACCGCTGAAATCGTCGACTGAACGGGGCAAGGCAACACGCCGCGATTAACATCAGCATACTCACACTTGGGCAACCACAGTCGTTGCTTTTTTACCCAGGAGAAGCACCATGTCAACAGTTATAAAAGGTGGCACAGTGGTCACCGCCGATCGCAGTTTTACGGCCGATGTGCTGATCGAGAAAGGTGTCATCACGCGCGTTGGCAACAACTTGAGCGGTGATGAGACTCTGGATGCAAGCGGCTGTTACATCATGCCCGGCGGTATTGATCCGCACACCCATCTCGAAATGCCGTTCATGGGTACCTATTCAAGCGATGACTTCGAATCCGGCACCCGTGCAGCACTTTCCGGCGGCACCACAACCGTTGTTGACTTCTGCCTTCCCGCACCCGGTCAGTCGTTACTCGAAGCCCGACAGATGTGGGACAACAAAACATCAAAAGCCTCCTGCGATTTCTCTTTCCACATGGCCATTACCTGGTGGGATGAACAAGTGTTCAATGAAATGGCCACGGTCGTCGACAGCGGCATTAATACCTTCAAACATTTCCTCGCCTACAAAGGTGCCTTGATGGTCAATGATGATGAACTCTATTCATCATTCAAACGCTGTTCGGCACTTGGCGCCATGCCTCTGGTGCATGCCGAAAACGGCGATGTTGTCGCACAGCTGCAGGCATCGTTACTGGAGGAAGGAAACAACGGACCGGAAGGCCATGCCTACTCTCGCCCGCCACAGGTTGAAGGCGAAGCCACCAATCGCGCCATCATGATCGCCGACATGGCAGGCGTTCCCCTGTATGTCGTCCATGTGTCCTGTGAAGAATCCCATGAAGCGATTCGCCGTGCGCGGCAAAACGGCAAGCGAGTATTTGGCGAACCCCTGGTACAACACCTGACGCTCGATGAAAGCGAGTACTTTCATGACGATTGGGATCATTCAGCGCGGCGTGTCATGTCACCGCCCTTTCGCAACAAGCACCATCAGGATTCACTATGGGCAGGGCTCGCTGCAGGCAGCTTGCAAGTTGTTGCAACCGATCACTGCGCGTTTACCACCGAACAAAAACGTTTTGGCCTTGGCGACTTTACCAAGATACCCAATGGCACGGGCGGACTTGAAGACCGCTTGCCGGTGTT
>CAYULV010000095.1:9104-13464 GCA_964445655.1 uncultured Granulosicoccaceae bacterium
GAAGCCTACCCCGCGGTAAATCGCGCCTTATCGCAATGGAAGGAATTGACATCGCCTCGTCCCATTCAGCGCGACCCATCAAAAATGCCCGCAGGCGTCTGAATGTGACTACCCGCAACAACGCGATAGGTATCGAAGATCTATCGCTGACTTTCCAGACACGCGATGGACCGGTGCACGCCCTGTCGGATATCAACCTCGATATCCAGGACGGCGACTTCGTCTCGCTGATAGGGCCGTCTGGCTGCGGCAAGACAACCCTGCTACGAGTCATTGCTGATCTGGAACAAGCGACTGCGGGAAAGATTCAAGTCAACGGTGTCAGCCCGGAACAGGCACGTCTTGAACGCGCTTATGGTTATGTGTTCCAGGCAGCTTCCTTGTATCCCTGGCGCACCATTGCAAAGAACATAGCCTTGCCACTGGAAATCATGGGGATCGATCGCGCGACACGTAAAAAACGCGTTAGTGAGAATCTGGCACTGGTCAATCTGGACGGTTTCGACAAGAAGTACCCCTGGCAACTGTCAGGAGGCATGCAACAACGCGCATCAATAGCACGTGCGCTGGCGGTCGAACCCGATCTACTTCTGATGGATGAGCCGTTCGGCGCATTGGATGAGATTGTTCGTGATCATCTGAACGAGCAGCTTCTGTCACTTTGGTCAAAGACCAACAAGACCGTTGTGTTTGTAACGCATTCCATACCCGAAGCGGTTTATCTGTCAACGCACATTGTTGTCATGTCGCCACGACCAGGGCGTATTCACGACGTCATTGTCAGCGACTTACCCAAGGACCGAACACTCGACATTCGTGAAACCCCTGAATTTTTAAAACTGGCCAATCGAGTACGCGACGGATTACGCGCAGGCCACAGCTATGACGAGGATGTGTAAGCATGCAGCGAGACGGTAAAGTCTTGCCGGTCAGCCTTATGGTGCTGGCGATTATCCTGTTCTGGTACATCATGGCCGTGGTGCTCAATACACCGTGGCAAAAAGATGTCTACCAACGAGCCGAACAAACCAATGTCGGCATGCTGCAGCACATCAAGGACACTTGGGCGCAGGAACGCCCCGTACTGCCCTCGCCGCATCAAGTGGCTACCGAAATCTGGAACACCACCGTCGAGAAAAAAATCACCTCCAAGCGCAGCCTTATTTATCACGCCAAGATTACGCTTTCTTCTTCGATGCTTGGCTTCGCCCTCGGCACCGTTCTAGGCATCATCCTCGCGGTGGCCATCGTCTACAACCAGGCGCTCAACAAAAGCTTGCTACCGTGGATCATTGCATCGCAAACCATTCCGATACTGGCCATTGCGCCAATGATTATCGTTGTGTTGAACGCGATCGGCGTTCAAGGCCTACTGCCAAAAGCCTTCATTTCCATGTATCTGAGCTTCTTCCCGATCGTCGTTGGCATGGTCAAGGGTCTGACCTCACCGGATACCAGTCATCTTGATTTGTTACACACCTACAATGCATCAGCAACACAGTCTTTCTGGAAACTGCGCCTGCCGTCATCGCTGCCCTATCTCTTTACCAGCATGAAAGTGGCCGTCGCGATTTCACTGGTTGGTGCCATAGTGGCCGAATTACCCACCGGAGCCGTCGCGGGACTCGGTGCACGCTTGCTGGCAGGTTCCTACTATGGGCAGACTATCCAGATCTGGTCAGCCTTGATTGTGGCCTCAGTACTTGCCGCCTTGTTGGTTACCTTGATCGGACTACTGGGCCGCTTTGTCAATTACCGCATGGGCTTGACCCATGGCTGAATCAATTGAACCGTTAACGAAACTACGTACGATTGAACGCTTGTTGATTCTGATCGCCGGAGGGCTTGCGCTTGCCGCCACTGCGGCCATGCTGGTGCAAGGCCCGAGAGATGGTGCACTGATACTTGCCGCAATTGTCTTGGCACTAGCGGCCTGGTCGGGTAAACGCTTGATCACCGAATCACCTTGGTCGGCAGGCATCGTATTTACGGTCGTGTCGCTGTGTACCGCCGTGCTTCTACTTGGCAAACTTGCACCCGGATCAATGCCGGAATCAAGCCCGCACGGTAGTGGCTACTGGATGCTGGTGATTGCCGCCTGGCTCATCGCCTGGGCCGCCGTAGAACAATTTGCCAGTATCAAATCCTTATCAGGCCTGGTGCAGTTCGGATTACGTTTGTTGATTCCCGTACTGTTTGGCGGTTGGCTATTACTCGGCTGGGAGTTCTTCACGCGCGGTCTTGATGTGCCACAAGTACTGTTGCCCGCGCCGAGTGTTATTGGCGAGCGTTTTGGCAATTCAATGCCAATTCTTTGGGCAGACTTCAAACAAACGTTTCTCAAAGCGGTGCTGATCGGCTATGCCATTGGCTGTGGTGCAGGCTTTATCGTCGCCATCCTGATCGACCGTTCACCCTTCCTGCAGCGTGGGTTACTGCCAATCGGCAACCTGGTTTCTGCCCTACCCATTGTCGGCGTCGCACCCATCATGGTCATGTGGTTCGGTTTTGACTGGCCATCAAAAGCGGCAGTGGTCATTGTCATGACCTTCTTTCCCATGCTGGTCAACACCGTGTCCGGCCTCGCGGCATCCAATGCAATGCAGCGAGACCTGCTAAAGACCTACGCCGCCTCCTACTGGCAGCGTCTGTTCAAACTCAGATTACCCGAGGCATTGCCATTTATCTTCAATGCCCTCAAGATCAACTCGACGCTGGCGCTGATCGGCGCGATCGTCGCGGAATTTTTTGGTACCCCGATCGTCGGTATGGGATTTCGAATCTCCACCGAAGTCGGACGCATGAACGTCGACATGGTATGGGCAGAAATTGCCGTGGCTGCCATGGCGGGTTCGCTTTTCTACGGAGTATTGTCAGTTATAGAAAGAATATTTACCTTTTGGCATCCATCAATGCGAAGTAGTGGTCACGCATGACAGGTGCGTAGTAAAGATCAGAATTTCAACGCAACAGGAGAAGATGAAATGAAAACCACCAAGTTGGGACTATTGTCCTTGACGATGCTGGGCGCATCCTTAAGTGCCACGCAAGTCGCACAAGCAGCCGATGACGTCACCATTCAACTCAAGTGGGTAACCCAGGCGCAGTTCGCCGGTTACTACGTCGCTCAGGAAAAAGGCTTTTATGAAGATGCCGGTCTGAATGTCACGATCAAACCCGGTGGACCTGACATCGCACCACCACAAGTTATCGCTGGTGGCGGCGCTGATGTCGTTGTTGACTGGATGCCGTCTGCTCTGGCCAGTCGCGAAAAAGGCGTGCCATTGGTTAACATCGCGCAACCATTCAAGTCATCCGGCATGATGCTGACCTGCCGTAAAGATACCGGCATCACATCACCAGATGACTTCAAAGGCAAAACACTCGGCGTCTGGTTTTTCGGTAACGAATACCCTTTCCTGAGCTGGATGTCTCAGTTAGGCCTGGGCACTGAAGGCGGTGATGATGGCGTCACGGTACTCAAGCAAGGCTTTAACGTTGACCCTATTCTGCAAAAACAAGCCGATTGCGTCTCTACGATGACTTATAACGAGTACTGGCAAATCATCGATGCAGGCCTCCCGGAAGACGATCTGCTTGTGTTCAAGTATGAAGAACAAGGTGTATCTACCATGGAAGACGGCTTGTACGTACTGGAAGATAATCTCGCCGACGAAGCCTTCGTTGACAAGATGGCTCGCTTTGTCGCAGCTTCGATGAAAGGCTGGGCCTACGCGCGGGACAACTCCGATGAAGCCGCCGATATCGTGCTCGACAATGATGCCTCTGGCGCACAAACCGAGAAACACCAACGACGCATGATGGGTGAGATCAACAAGCTTACTGCCGGCACCGATGGCAAGCTTGATCCAGCTGACTATGAGCGTACGGTTCAGACACTGCTATCTGGCGGTTCTGATCCGGTCATTAGTGCACCACCGACAGGTGCGTGGAGCCATGTGGTTATTGATAAAGCATTGGCTTTGTAGACTTTTCGTACTGCACGGTTTTATGTGAGTTGTTATGTGGGGCTGGCTTCGATGACGAAGTCAGCCTTTTTTCTACCTGCCTTCAACTATCCAAAACCGCCTGCAATTCAGCCAACACGGTTTTGCGATAACATGCCGGGACGTAGCTCCGAGATACTCCTGCATCCCATCAAACGCATATCTCGCAATACCTCCGCTTGCAACGTATTCATTGCGTGACGAACACCCGCCTCGCCTCCTGCTGCGAGCGCGTATAGATAGTAGCGACCCAGCCCTACCGCCTTGGCACCGCAGGCGAGCGCCTTCAGTACATGGGTACCACGTTGAATGCCACCATCGATCATGACATCAAGACGGTCACCGACAGCTGC
>CAYULV010000096.1:0-12216 GCA_964445655.1 uncultured Granulosicoccaceae bacterium
AGTCTGTTACTTTGACTGCTGTCGGCAGATCCCGCGAAGTCACTGTTAGCGGAAATTTCATTTTCCAGAAGTTCACGTCCTCGTCCCGTCAGCTTGCCACCAAAGAGCGTTGGCGATGGTAATGAGATAGACGTTCCCTTGTTTGCATTGGTCGAGGCCGATTTGGTTGCATCAGTACGCTCGTCGAGAATGACATTGATTACATCGCCCGCTCTTCTTGCACGGATGTCTTCGAAGAAAAGTGTATTGGTACTAACTTGATAGATTGCACCGTTGCTTTCGATATGTTTTGGCGTCTGGCTGCCGATTGACGGAGTAGGGTCTGGTTCGACATGTCCAGGTGAAACGCAGGCTGAAAGGGTCAAACACCCAAACACTATGCAGAGACGTATGTATGTCATCAGCTTATCCATAAAAATTAATATGTCGGGTGCAATCCGGTTATCAAAGGTTGTTGTTTATGTACTGCAACATACCGTCTGTCGTAGAGATAGCTTTTGAATTTATCTCATACGCTCGTTGTGTCTCGATCATGCTGACAAGCTCTTCGACAACGTTAACGTTTGATGTCTCGACCGAGCCCTGAATCAAGCTTCCAAATCCACCAGTGCCAGGAGTGCCTTGTATAGGCGCTCCACTAGATGCAGTTTCGTGGAACAGATTTCCGCCTTTTGCCTGGAGGCCCGCTGGATTGACGAAGTCAGTAAGGTTTACAACGCCAAGTTGTACGGGGGCGGAGCTGCCGGGAATAGATGCGCTTACAGTTCCATCCATACCAATCGATATGTCGCTAGCATTCGGAGGAACAGTAATGCCAGGCTGTAGCACGTAGCCCGTTGCGTTGACTACCTGACCGCTCGAATCCATCTGAAATGAACCATCTCGTGTATACGCCAAAGTGCCATCAGGGGTTAGCACCTCGAAAAAGCCGCGACCTTGAATAGCCAGATCTAGTGGGTCTTCGGTCTGGGTTAAATTTCCCTGACTATGCAGCTTTTCTGTAGAAACTACCCTTACGCCCGTACCAGTACTCAGACCTGAAGGAAGTTGGGTATTCTGTGAACTTTGCGCTCCTGCTTGGCGAACAGTTTGGTAGAGCAGATCTTGAAAGACTGCTCGATCTCGTTTGAAACCTGTTGTATTCGTGTTCGCAAGATTGTTTGATATGACCTGCATGCGCGTTTGTTGCGCGTCCAAGCCAGTCTTCGCTGTCCAAAGTGCACCGTTCATTTCATTACCTTTTTCATGTTAGGGTTTAGCTCGCCTGTAGCAGGCGGCCGGCTGCCGCATCATTATCTTCTGCAGCTTTCATCAATTTGACCTGAGTTTCAAATTGACGGGACAGTTCGATCATCGTCACCAGCGCTTCAACTGAATTGACGTTACTTGCTTCTAGTGATTCGGTTGCCAATCGAACACTGCCATCAGCCGGCTCGTTTCCTTCTTCGGGCACGAAGAATCCGCGATCATTTCGTTTCAACGTTCCAACATCTGGGTTAACCAATTTAATTCGATCAATAACCGCCAGTTCTCCGGTAGTTTGACCCAGAGGCTTGATCGTGATGGTTCCATCACTACCTATCATCACCTTTTCGTAAGGGGATAAAACAATCGGGCCGCCATTTCCCATAACTGGATAACCGGATGCGGTTTGCAGGACACCACTCGAGTTAACCTGCATATTGCCTGCTCGGGTGTATGCTTCTTGGCCATCGACATCCTGGATAGCAATGAAGCCCGGCCCATCAATAGCGACATCGAGTGGGTTGCCCGTTTGCGTAACTGCTCCTTGTGAGAAATCAGCTCCCGGTTGCTCATTAATCCCGTAGACCCGGGCAGGGTGCCCGGGGCCGTATACAGGAACCGACGTGAAATTATCAAATTGAGCTTTGAAGCCCGACGTATTGACGTTCGCAAGGTTGTTGTTATTGCTAGCCTGCTTGTGCATTACTTGACGCGCACCGGACATGGCAATGTAGATCATTCTATCCATGGGTTATCCGATTAACGGCGAATATTGATAATTGTCTGCGTCAAGGTATCGCCCGTGCTGATGACCTGCGCATTTGCCTGAAAACTCCGCTGGGAACTGATCATCGCAACGAGTTCCTTGGTAATGTCTACATTGGATCCTTCAAGTGCACCCGATTGCAAGGATCCAAGGCTCGCACTGTTTGGTACACCTGTTATGGGATCACCTGACGCAAATGTCTCTGCCCATTGGGTATCTCCGATTTGCTTGAGCCCGTTCATATTGGCAAAACCCGTGAGCGTTACTTGCCCCATTATCTTGGCCTGACCATTGGTGTACCTTCCAAAGATCACCCCGTCTGGATCGATGTCAAAGTCTTCAAGTTGCCCAGCGGTAAAGCCGTCCTGAACGACTCTATTAACACCAAACGGACTGTCAAACTGCGTTGTGCCAGCAACATCAAATTGCAATGTCATTGGTGCTACACCTGGATTAGGTTGAAAGGTGTTTGTCGAAAATGTGCCTCCGGGTGCGCCATTGACACTTTGCAAAATTCCAGAGGTATCGAAATCCAGTTGATCACCACCTGGTTGACTGACTTCATTCCCACCGACGTAGACGAATGATGACCAAGAATTCGGAGTATCTTTGTGCATATAAACCGTCGCGATTTGTGCGGTTCCTGAGCTATCAAATATCGTCGTCGATGTTGAAAAATTGTATGTTGATGCATCGTTCACATCGAAAGGCGCAAGCACCTCGTCGTTTATGTGAAGGTTCATTCCCAATTCGATTTCTGTTGTAGGGTTAGGCTGAACATCAGAGTAGTCGATTTGAATTGGGGACTGTAACGACTGGATAACGTCATCTTCATTGGTCGAAAATCCGGTTAATTTCGCCCCATTCGAACTAACGATGAATCCCTCTCGATCCAGTGAGAAGTTACCTGCGCGTGTATAGGAAATCGTGCCTTCGGAATTGAGACGAAACAAGCCTTGTCCCTCGATGGTCAAGTCAAGGTTTCTAGTGGTGAATACAGTGTCTCCCTGCTCGAAATTCTGGCGGACGGCTGTTACTCGAACACCCTTACCTGTAGCGGGGTTGTTGGCAGCTTGTTGTGACGAAGCATATACGTCTGAAAATTCGGTTCTTGATCGTTTGAAACCCGTTGTCGAATTATTTGCGATATTGTTGGATATTACTTCCAACTCAACCGATGCGGCATTAAGCCCTGTAAGTGCGATATCAAAAGTCATGATTTTCTCCGTTTAGTATTTTTGTGATCATTATTCGGTAAGGCTGTTCTCTCGAACGGCTCGGACATCAGACAGGCTCATGACTTCGCCGTTTGACGTATTTATCTCGGCAGAACCTGCGTTGGAGAACTCAACAGATTCAACCTGTCGGCCTACCAACGTAGAGGCGGCACCATAAGTGTCGCCAATGCGACTTGTAACCTGGACAGAGTAGGCACCGGACGGGAGTCGGTTGTTGTTCTTGTCCATGCCATTCCAGGTGAAGTCGTGTCGGCCAGCGGGGTACTCACCAAGGGAGATTTGGTTGACGGCAGCTCCAGCCTGGTCCAACACAGTTAATTGGACGTCTCCGCTGGCTGCATCGAGTTGAAATCTGCCATTGATTTCGTTGTTTTCGTCCAGAAAGACCGTATCGCTTTCAATGAGTACTTCCTTACCAACAAGTCGTGTCGCTTCCAACGTCTGATTCGAGACGAATGACCCGGAAAGATCTTCGAGTGCAACCTGCATTTGCTCAATACCGGATACGGTACTGAATTGTGCCAATTGTCCAATGAACTCACCGTTTTCCATAGGTTGAAACGGATCCTGATGTTTTAATTGAGTCAACATAAGTGTTAGAAACTCATCCTGTCCAAGTTCATCACTCGAGGCTTCTTCAATGCGTTCGGTAGCTTGATATTGTTGAAGCGACGCAGGTATTATTTCGGTCATTGTTTTCTATTCCAAATATATTTAAAACGCTATTCGCCAAGCTTTAGTGTCTGGAGCATCAATTGTCTGGCGGTGTTCAACATATCGACATTGCTCTGATAGCTTCTGGATGCGGACATCATGTTTGTCAATTCTTCAACACTGTCAACATTTGAACCGTAGACATACCCCTCACCATCGGCAAAAGGAGAATCCGGCTCGAAGCGCTTGTCCACTGGTCGGTTTGATTCAATAACGCCAAGCGTTTGCACTCCACCCATTTCGTCTTCAAGTAACGCGGCAAAAACCGGATGACGAGCCTTGTATGCTGTGTCCGGGCTATCGGATACTGTATTGGCATTGGCCAGATTGCTGGCTGTCACGTTTAGCCGCAGGCTGTTTGCTCGCATAGAGCTACCAGCGATGTCAAAGATACTGGTGTTCATGATCATTCTCCGCTCAAGGCGCGCATCAGACCACTAACGCGACTTTTCATGAATTGGAGGCTTGCCTGATATCGGATGCTGTTCTCAGCAAACCGAGCCTGCTCCTGATCCTTGTCAACGGTATTTCCATCCAGGGAAGCCTCCTGGGGAACGCGATACATGATCGGAGCGTCTGAGCTCAGGCGACTACTGCCAATATGTTGAGAATGCGTTTTGTTTAGAGATGAACCTCCGGTTACTGCAAGTCTTGATTGCAGCGGTGAGTTAACATCGCGCATAACTTCGGCAAAAGCGATATCACGCGCCTTGAAGTGAGGCGTATCGCTATTCGCGATATTGTTCGCCAATACCTTCGTACGCATGGAGCGCATTCTTAATGCATCGCTGTGAACAGCTAAATAATTATCAATATTCATAAAGGGCGTCGAGTCCAATGTTCGTGTGCCTGAGTTCACTATCGGCGTGATGACTGAATCACAAAGGTAATGAGTAACGTGAAACGGTTATACATTTTCACGAGCTATATGAGTGGTACGTTAAAAAACGTTGGGTTCCAGCGCGGTACGGGTGAATCTCTGTAGAGGATGAGGTGTATCTCAGTCAGAGAAGTTGGCTGCGTGCTGATTCTGGAAAAGTTGACAGTCCCAGGTAACGGAGATCCGGCTCTCGCCAGTTGGCTTACCTTGCTGAAGCCCTGCTCGTTGCGCAATGAGTGGGTGCGGCCTTCAAACACGCTACCTTCGTTCCCGTAGGCGGTAGTGCCCGCATCTAACGCCACCTGAGTATCGGCTGATACCTCAACGATGAAATTGGCAACCAGGGAACCAGACGTGCTGAATCCGCCAGCGGAGAGGAGAGTTACGGCCGATTGTCCATCGGGTAGAGTCAATGTACAAGGCAGTGAGAAAGCGCAATCCACATTAGCCTGTTGAACCGAACCTACGGGTATGTTCATGAATACGGCATCTCGCAGAAAACCGTTATCCAGAACCGAGATACCTGCCAGAGCTAACGTGGAGCTTTCCGCGCCATTACTGTAATTCAGAGCTCCAGTGATTGGAATTCCTGCGATCATGCTTGATGGGCTGATGCCGTTGCCAAGACCGAGCGATTGAGTGGCAACTATATAGGAGACGCCTTGAGCATCTGTTGCTCGGGGAGATGTTGCGAGGCTCACCGAAGTGTCATGTAAGGTGTTTACCCGGAACTGGACTGACAAGCCACCCAATGCAGCAATGTTGTCAGCATTTGTGACTGTAATGGCGAACCCTTCATCTTCACTGATCCAGCGGCAGGGAAGGGTGTCTTCGCAGTCGACAGCAACTCCCGGTAAGCCGACGACCGAACCATCTTGAGTATCTGACAGATTGATCAGAGAAGTGGCAGCGACTACGGTTTGCGGTTCAAGTGAGTCGTCAAGTTCAGTCGTCAAGGGTAGTTGGGGACTGGTAGTGATCGATTGCGTCGGCGTTGTAGAAGGCGACGGCGTGCTTACCGTAGCTGGTTGGTCGGATTGACCATTAGCCGTTTCCAAAGGTGTAAGTGGCGATTGTTGGGTAGAAACTGCGTTTTGCGAGCTTACGGGGATTTCGCGAACGACTGTCTCGGTACAGGCGCTGAGCGATATAAGCGTAAGGGATATCAAACCAAAGTTAAGGCAGTTGTTGAGTTTCATGATCTTGCTCCTTGGGGAATGTGGGCCATTTGTCGACCGCCCTGTGGAGACATGAAGCACTTCACATGTAACTAACCGTTACGTACCCTCTTCAGGGTTCGTGAATCATGCTGATGGACTGAGATTTGCGGTATTGGGTAATGAAAAAACTATTTTTCCGGCCGGTATGTGCCTTTGCCTTTTGCCTTCTTGATTTGAGCCTTGCATTTGCAGGACAGCAAGCCACCAAAGACATCGAGGCGTCAACTGAGCAGTTTCTACGAGATCAGGTAAGCTCGATCGGATCGATTGAAATCAAGCCACTGGATAGTCGTTTGCGCCTTCCTGCGTGTGCGAATCCGCTTAGTCACGATTGGGCTAATGGTAGCGGGACAGTTGGACGGGTAACCATTCTGGCGATCTGCAACTCACCACAACCATGGCGAGTCCATGTGCAGGCGCGATTAACCCAAATGCAGGATGTTTGGGTAGTGAAGCAACCTGCGCTTCGTGGAGATATTCTGACTAAACAAATGGTTGAAAGTGCAAAGGTTGAATTAGGCACTCAGAAAAATCGTGTAGTCCAGAATGATTTCCCGATTGTTGATATTGACGCAATTCTCGGGTACGAATTTGTACGAAATACAAATTCTGGAAGAGTATTGACACAGAATATGTTAAAGCCTAATGCGTTGATAAAAAAAGGAGAGCAAGTCGTTCTTCGCTATTCCTCTACTGCGCTGAAGCTACAAACTCAAGTTATCGCTGTTACAAGTGGCGCCCTTGGCGATCGCATACAGGTCAAGAATCCAAACTCAGGAAAAGTATTTGATGCGCGGGTGACTAATTCTGGAGTTGCCGAGGCCGTTTATTGATTGATTTAAGTAACTGGGATACTCATTCAGGATTCCAGTTTTGTAAAATATATTTTTAAATGTTCCAAAGGAACTAGAAACTATGAGCAAAAAAATATCTTCGCTACATCCATCCTCTTCAGAGGATTTCGAGGCGAGTAATCATCATGTTGTCAACAAGGCTATTACAGTTGCTCAAAATTTACACGTCTTGCTGGAATCGGAGTACGAAATCATGAAGTCACGTGACGAGGCGGCTGTCAGATCCCTTGCCATGGAAAAGCAACATCTGTTGGTCGAACTTGAGTCTCTGGGGAGCGGGGTACAGAGCATCGCGAGTGAGAATGTCTTATCGGATAAGGAGGAAGTGTCACTCAAGATGTCAAAGCAAAGGCTTCGTGAAATATTACTTCATTGTCAGCAAATAAATCGAGACAATCAAGCCATTGCATCAGTCGAAATCAAGCAGTCGCGTGATGCGCTTGAATTGCTTCGGTCATTGATGAAAATGAATGATGTCGCTGTTTATGGTGAAGCCGGTGAGATGACGGTAACCAGAGAGAAACGTCATCTAGGGAAGTTCTGATTTCGGTTGCAGTCTGGACTTTTATTTTTGAATGGAGCTCTTCTTGTTTGCCTGGGCATGATAGTCAATGTTTAGCGGGCCGTTTGCATGAGCCAGGCTGTTCGCATAGTTCTCGATCGCGTTGATATCACTTATCTTATATGTTGGATTCGTGTTCAGCTTGAATGATTTACTGTCGACGATTCGCCCTGTTTTTGCTTGAATCAATTGAATATCTACTTGTGTTCGTTCGCTGATACCGTCCAAAGCGACAGTCTCCATGCTACTTAGCAGGAGCTGGTAATCTTTAGCGTTCAAGTCAGATTTGTCTTTGGCGGGCAAGACGCGCTTGACCTCTATTGCTCCATTCTCAATCATTTTATTACTGATTGAATTTGATAAATGACTGACCAGTGATCGCTCGTTCGACATCGCACTCATATAGACAACCGGAGCTGCCAGTTGAGTGTTCTGTTCATGGGCAATAAATAAAGCAGACAGTAAAATGGCTGTACCAATGGCTGCAGTTTTACGCCATTTCTGGTTTGCTACCCTTGGTGTTTCGGCTTGGCTGATACCTTCATCAGCGATAAGGGTAGGTGTTTGCGGTTCACTTGAGATGCTAGCAGGAAGATCTGGACTTGCGCTTTGTTCCGGCAGCGTAATGGCATAGTTAGGCATCTGTTCAATTCCCGGAGTTACTGCCGGGAGATTCGGCTCGGGTTGGATGAAATGAGGAATGTAGGATCCTGGTTTGAGTTTTATTGTCAGGTTTGGATTACTGTTTTCCGCGTAATAAGCGTCGAGAGAGTCTCTTAGTCTTTTCGCCAGAACTCTCACTGATGGGTCTCGTTGAGGGTCGAAGGAATCAGGCTTGCTCAATCCGTCAATCGCAATGGTATACGCTTTGATTCTTGACGAATTGCCTTTGAGTGTTTCCTCGACTACATACGAAAGAAATGCCGACATCTGTGGCGAGGCAGAAAATTTCTTGCTAGAGAGTATTTCTTGCAGCGCGTGGTTGACAATTTCGTGTTCTATAAGGTCGCTCATATTCACATCTCTTAAGTTGTGCGGTTATTTCTGACAGCCAGAGAACCGATGAGTATTTACAATGCAATATCGGGTCGTTATAGGTACGTAATATAACCGTTTCGCCTGAAGTGCCTGCCTTTTTGGATTGTTTTGATCGACAGCATTTCCGTAGATTTATTGACTCATACGCCTGATTATCTACTTGATCCGTTAAATAATGAAACTGTTAGATGGTGATAGGGGTACGTTATATTTTGTTGATATCGAAGCGACTTTGTATGGTTATTTCTGATGTTAAGTCATCGTGCAATCCTAACAGTAAGTAACGTATACACTTTTCAGAACTGTGAACTCAAGCCGTCATAGGTAAGGCGAGGGGAATGACCTCCTCTAATTAAAGGACCTAGTTACTATGCTTATCTTGACCCGTCGAGTAGAAGAAAGAATCTTTATTGGAGATGAAATTGTACTTAGTGTTCTCGAGATTGAAGGGACGCGCGTTAAGTTGGGGCTAGAAGCTCCGAAGAACATCGCGATTCTTCGCGAAGAAATACATAAAACGTATTCAGGCGAAGCGTTGAATGATCCGGTTTTCGAAACCAAAAAAAATAACGCTGCTTGAACGCTGCATGAACGAGTGAACATCAGATGTTTGACAACTCCAGCCATAAGGTACCAGTAACCGAGCTTCTGAAACCGGAAGACGCTCCCTGTAGCCGTTGGCGTAACCTGACTACTTCGGATATTCGCGATCAAATCGGCGAAATGTTAATTCGTGAAGGTCTGGTGACTCGAGAATCGATCGACCGGGTGAATCGTATTCAGGACAAGATTGGCGATGAAGGCACCTTGTTTACGGTGCTCGCCAAACTGAATCAGGTTACCGAAGAAGCATTTCTGGATACTGTACGAAAAAGTCAGCCAGATCTTCCGATTGGAGCATTGTTGGTAGAACTGGGCATGATTTCCAAAACCCAGTTACGCCAGGCCTTGCGGCTGCAGGAGCAGGAGAATTACCAGGAAAAAATTGGTGATCTTCTTATTGGTCGTCGGATGCTGAAAGAACGAGAGTTCGTCAAGGTGCTGGCCAGTCAACTAGGGTTTCGGTTTATGGAACCAGACGTTGGTGACTGTGATAAGGAGCTCCTGACGAGTGTCGTTTTGAATGTTTGTCAGAAAATGGAATTTCTACCTATCAGGTACGAGTCGGATAACACCGTCGTTGTATTTTCTGATCCGATGGATCAGGAAGCCCGTACCGAGGCTGCCAGGATGGTGGGCACTGGGATCGTACCTGTTATGGCGACGCAATCGTCAATCCTGCAAGCACTAAACTCGCTGCAGCGATCCCGTGAGCGCAGTTCTGCATCAAATGAAGAAGGGGATGAATTCAACGCCGCCTCGATATTGGCCGATGAGATATTGCAGGCAGCCTTAGCTACCAAGGCTAGTGATATTCATATTGAACCACTTCACGATCGAGTAAGAGTGCGGTTCCGTGTTGACGGTATCTTGCGTGAATATAGTGAGTTCCCTCAAGAAGAGCTGCCGGCTTTGGTTTCGCGATTGAAAATCATGGCGGACGCCGATATCGTCGAACGACGTCGGCATCAGGATGGTCGAATCGCTTTTGAAGATCCAGCGACAGGCGCTATCTCAGATCTCAGAGCTTCGTTCTATGTCACCGTTCATGGTGAATGTGTTGTGTTACGAGTATTAAATCAAAGCAGTAAGATAATGGAGCTTGATGAGATTGGTATGTGCCATCCGATGCTGCAACGATTCAAGCATCAAGGATTGGATTCACCTACCGGGGTTTTGATCGTGACAGGGCCAACAGGTTCAGGGAAAACCAATACGCTTTATAGTTGCGTACAGCATTTGAATAATGAAACTACAAGCATTATTACAGCTGAAGATCCAGTCGAGTTTCAAGTTGATGGGATTTCACAATGTGCAATAAACACGAAAATAGGTCGTACATTTGATGAATCTCTCAAGCATATTGTGCGTCAAGATCCAGATGTTATCGTGCTTGGAGAGATCCGCGACACCTCGTCGGCCGAGAGCGCCATACAGGCCGCACTGACTGGGCACAAGGTACTGACCACATTCCATACGGAGGACAGTATTGGAGGATTGCTTCGATTGATGAACATGAATATTGAAGCTTTTTTGATCTCATCCACAGTTGTCTGTGTGGTGGCTCAGCGTCTCTTGAGACGGATCTGTAAAAATTGCAGCAAACCAATTAAGGCTGACCCTCAAGAATTGCAGCTTTTAGGTACATCAAGTTCGGACATGGAAGGAGCTGACTTCAATATTGGTGATGGTTGTTCTGAATGTCATTTTACGGGATTTAAAGGACGTATCGCGGTATTTGAAATACTTGTTCTTTCGGAAGCGGTGAAGGAGGCCATTCTGCAAAGAAAAACATCTGAGCAAATTCGCCGGATAAGTGTAGAAAGTGCTGGGCTGGTTACATTGTTGGAAGATGGTTTGGTAAAGGCTGCTGCTGGACAAACCACATTAGGAGAACTCCGACGAACACTACCAAGATTGCGCAAGCCCAGAAGTCTTCAAGAACTACGTCGCTTAACAGGACTTATAAAATGAGTAATCAAGAGTCTCTTGTATCACTGATTAATCAGAAACTGGAGTCTGCTGATCTTGAGCTACCAGTATTCGATGATATTGCTGTACGACTTCATAAAGGGGTGCGTGAAAACTCTCTTGATGCAGAAGAAATGTGTTCTTTGCTTGAGGAGGATCCAGCGCTTGTTTCTGAGGTGCTTCGCATGTCTAATTCAAGCTTTTTTTCCGGTTTGACTGAGATAAGGAGCTTGAAAGATGCGGCGGTCAGACTGGGTACCAAGCAAGTCGCAGCAATCGTGTTCTCCGTCAGTCAAAAGCGCCTTTATAGTCAATCAAAAGGTCTGTTTAAAGGTCGTTTGCTTGAGTTATGGCAGCATGCGAATGCGGTATCGTCCGGCGCGCGTTGGGTGGCCAATACCATCGGCTATCGATCAATCTCTGATGAGGCTTTTATAGCTGGGTTGCTTCACGATGTTGGCAAGCTTTCTTTACTGAGCATTATCGAAGATCTGATTGCAAGCAAAGAGCTGTCGCTTTCGGATGAAATTATCGATATGACGCTTAATGAGTTGTATTGCGAACATGGTGCGAAATTGCTGGAACTCTGGAATCTTCCGGAATTTTTTCAGCAGGTTGTTCTGCATCAGGCCGACGAGGAATACGATGATTCGAATATTGTTCTGGGCATAATCCGTCTCGTCAATATGGCCTGCATACTCGAAGGTATTGCTGATGTAAAGGACACCAGTGGCCTGATTCTGGAAACAGCGCCCGAGGTTCAAACGCTCGGTCTTAGCGAAATTGATATTGCAGAACTGCGTATCATGTTGGAAGACTTCAAGGCTGAGAAGCAGCAGGCGGCCTGAGCAGGACCTTGACGGACCGATGGGATCTTGAATGGTGTTCTTAGCGTCCGAACGCAAGGCATTGTCCTGATCAGCGCAAAACTCTGATTGAATGAGGCCTGCCGGTATCCAGGAGGTGAAGTCCGGGCCGTTTGCCCTCTTAATGGTGACTTCGCATTACCCGAAAGAGGTCTAGAAGCAGTATCATTGCAAAGCTTGGTCTGATCCAGTGTAAACCCCTAGAGCTCAAGGCATGCTTTGCTTCTCCGGCGCTTCGGCGCATTCGGATTTTCGGCGTGAT
>CAYULV010000096.1:12316-13440 GCA_964445655.1 uncultured Granulosicoccaceae bacterium
TCAAGGCATGCTTTGCTTCTCCGGCGCTTCGGCGCATTCGGATTTTCGGCGTGATCGACTGATCACAACCCTCTCTTCGGTGGATAAATCCATCAGCAGCATTAGCGCTGAATTTATCTATCTCCTCTCCTGCGACGAACTATCTGCGTCAAGGCGAACACAATTATGCGCAATTCTGGATAGTCCCGGCGAATCGGAGGCTGAGCCTGCAAACGCTTTGTATGTCGTCCCTAGACTCGGTACGCGCTCGCCATGGTCGTCGAAAGCGACAGATATATTGCAAAACTGCGGGCTTGATGAGATCGACCGGGTAGAGCGAGGGATTCGATACGTTTTTGAGTCGGGTACACGATTGGACAATCCGGCGCTGCAGCGATGCCTGCATGACCGCATGACGGAGACCGTACTGGATACGCCTCGCGATCTTGGACGGGTGTTCGCCACGGGTGATCCAATGCCGCTATCAATGATTGATGTGCTGGACGAGGGGAGTGATGCCCTGGTGCGCGCCAATCGCGAACTTGGCCTCGCCTTGTCGGACGATGAACTTGAGTATCTTGTCGAAAATTTCACTCGTCTGGGGCGCAGCCCGACTGATGTTGAACTGATGATGTTTGCGCAGGCTAATTCAGAGCATTGTCGGCACAAGATCTTCAATGCGGATTGGACACTCGACGGTGAGCCGGCAGCAGAATCACTTTTTGCCATGATCCGCCACACCCACGCGATGTCCCCAGATGGGGTGTTGTCTGCCTACCATGACAATGCCGCTGTTATCGAAGGGCATGAGGCGGTGCGATTTCTACCGGGAGCCGACGGACTCTACGTTGGTGAACGGGAGCCTGTACATATTCAGATCAAAGTCGAGACACATAACCATCCCACCGCTATTTCGCCCTTTCCGGGTGCCGCTACTGGCTCGGGGGGGGAGATTCGTGATGAGGGCGCAACTGGCAATGGCGCGAAACCCAAGGCTGGCTTGTGTGGGTTCTCAGTGTCAAACCTTGCCATTCCAGAGCACGTACAACCGTGGGAGATTGAGCTAAGCAAGCCGGATAGACTGGCAAGTGCTTTGGACATCATGCTCGATGGTCCGCTCGGTGCGGCGGCTTTCAATAATGAAT
>CAYULV010000097.1:0-13379 GCA_964445655.1 uncultured Granulosicoccaceae bacterium
GAATCGTATCCTGCCTGGGCAACAACAAGGAGACAGTTACCGATGCCCTGCGTCAAGCGCGTTCCGGCATAACAGCACGTGAGGAATACAAAGAGATGGGCATGCGCAGTCATGTGGCTGCACGTCCGGATATCGATCTCAAGGAATCCATCGACCGAAAACAATATCGATTCATGGGGGATGCTGCGGCCTATGCCTACCTTGCCATGCGCGACGCCATCACTGACGCTGGGCTTGAGGAATCGGAAGTCTCGAACGAGCGCACCGGTATCATTGCCGGATCGGGCGGCGGTTCTTCCGCAAGTCAGGTCGAGTCGTCAGATATCTTGCGTGATCGTGGATTGCGACGGGTTGGCCCTTATCGCGTAACCCAGACCATGGGCAGTACGGTGTCAGCCTGTCTTGCCACACCGTTCAAAATCAAGGGAGCGAATTATTCGATCTCTTCGGCATGTTCAACCAGTGCTCATTGCATTGGTAATGCGCTCGAGCAAATTCAGTTAGGTAAACAGGATCGAGTATTTGCCGGTGGTGGTGAAGAAGAACACTGGACCTTGAGCTGTCTGTTCGATGCCATGGGTGCCTTGTCGACCAAATACAACGATACTCCTGCAGTGGCTTCACGAGCTTATGATGCCAACCGCGATGGTTTTGTCATCGCTGGCGGCGGTGGCATGGTGGTGGTTGAAGAGCTGGAAGTTGCCAAAGCACGTGGCGCACGTATCTACGCCGAAGTTGTCGGCTATGGCGCAACGTCCGATGGACATGACATGGTCGCACCTTCGGGTGAGGGAGCAAGCCGATGCATGCGGATAGCCAAGTCGACCGTGGATACACCGATCGATTACATCAATGCCCACGGTACGAGTACACCCGTTGGCGACATTGCCGAACTTGGTGCAGTGCGAAATGCATTTGGTGACAACACACCGCCTATTGGCTCAACCAAGTCTTTGTCAGGGCATTCGCTGGGTGCTGCAGGTGTGCAGGAAGCGATATATACCTTGTTGATGCAACAAGCGGGGTTCATTGCAGAGTCTGCGCATATCGATGAACTGGACGAGGCAGCGGCCGGTATGGCGATCGTGCAAGAGCGTATCGATAATGCTCAGCTTGATACGGTCATGTCCAATAGCTTCGGCTTTGGCGGAACCAATGCATCGCTGGTTTTTCGCAAGGTTTAGACTGGTTGGCAATCGCGGAGCACGTTGCTGCCTATTGACCGGTATCTCTTCAGGGTCTGGCTGACCCTGAGATTTACAGAATCAGATTGGTTGTGTCTTGTGCTTACAGACAGAAACCAAGATTTAGAAGGTCTTTTTTGTCGAAGCGCCGAGTTTCTATCTTGATAGATCTCTTTATAGATCTAGACTTCTTACGTATCGCGCTTTCATGCGATTTATCGCAACCTTGTATTTCAGGTTCGCTTGAACCAACAACGGCCTGGAACTTTCTGGGCGCAGCAAGCGAAACTGTCCACGTTGTATAGTGATCCATAGCTCCGTATACCGGACTTGACGGACCATTTGAATAGCGACTGAGAGTACAGATAATGAAGCTTATTCAGTTCTTGGCCATTTGCCTTGGCGTTGTGATGCTGTTTGGCGCAAGTGCTGGCGTCAATGCTCAACAAATTTCCCTGTCATCAGAAACCGACCAAACCGCTGTTGAACTGTCTGGCATCGATAACCCGGAAGCGGTCAGAGCATTGGTATCTCGCTTATCGGACGCCGAGGTCAGGGACCTCTTATTGCAGCAATTGGATGTCGTTGCTGCACAAAAGAGCGCTGAAAGCGCGCCTGATGAGGTAAGCCTGTTCGAACTTGTCACGACCAGTATTCCTATCTCTGTCGAAGCTGCGGTCAGTAATTTCCCAAACATGATTTCAGATGAAGTGGCCGTGTTTGGCTTGTTTGTGAAAAGTCTCGGGCCCAATGGTCTGATCAAATTGGTGGGTGCTCTCATAGCGGCAATCGCTGCAGGTATTGTGATCGAATATATGATCCGGCAATTGACTCAGCAGTGGCGATCTGTTGTTGATAATGTCTCTTCACATCATTCGCTGATAGATATCCTTAAGCTGCTGTTCCGACGTTTTATTCTTGACTTGTCAGGTTTGCTGGCATTTATTGTTGTGTCGCTATTTGTTCTGAAGAAACTGGTTGACCCGAACGCACTCTTGATACCACATCATTTTTTATGGAACCTTGTGCTTATCCCCAGGCTTTTTTCAGTTGTTCTGAGATTTGCATTTGCCCCCAAGCGACCGGATTTGAGGCTGATTCATACAAGCGACGCTTCCGCTAAATTTCTGCACCGGCATCTGGTCGGTATTGCGTTGCTGGTGGGTTTGTTCTTGTCTATAACGGACTTGAGAACCGTGCCTGGTTCGGAAAACTTTCAATCTCGCATCGGGTTTGTCTTCAATTTGCTCATTCATCTGTATTTTGCCTTTATCGCATGGCACGCTCGCTTTGCTTTGATCGATATTATCAACGGAAAGGATGACGATGCGACGCCGATGGAAAAAACCATCGCAACTCTCTATCCCTACTACGCCTTGGTAGTTATTGTGAGCAGTTGGATATTGGTGGAGATGTTGGTGGCGCGCGGTCATCCCGATCTGGTTCTGAAAGGGGTTCAGTATTCAACAATGTTCATTCTGTTGCTCGCGCCGGTTTTGGATACGGTTGTCAGAGGCTTGGTGAAACACTTGACGCCGAAGATTGTCGGCGAAGGGGCGGTGGCTGAACACGCTTACAATTCAACCAAGCGTAGTTATGTTCGAATCGGTAGATTACTTGTCGTACTGATTGTTCTGGTTTGGCTGACCTGGATCTGGGGGATCGATCTGGCAAATTTCGATGCCACCGATATCGGTACGGTGAAGACCCAAAGACTGATAGGCTTTATCGGTGCCATAGCGATCGGTTATTTGTGTTGGGAGCTTGCAACTCTGTGGCTGAATCGTAAGTTGGCAGCGGAAAACACATTGGCCGGGGGAGCTGAATCGGCAGCACCCGGTGGCGATGGGGGTGGACCGGGAGGTTCACGGCTGTCCACCGTTTTGCCATTGATCATCTGGTTTGTACAGGCAACTATTGTAATCATGACGGCACTGGTTGCACTGAGTGATATTGGCGTCGATACAACACCCTTGTTAGCAGGCGCGGGTATCGTCGGTATTGCTATCGGCTTTGGCGCTCAGACATTGGTGGGTGATATCGTGTCCGGCTTGTTCTTCTTGATCGATGATGCGTTCAGAGCAGGCGAATATGTCAACGTCGAAGGGACGATGGGGACAGTTGAGAAAATATCTTTGCGTGCCATGCAGTTACGCCATCATCGTGGACCTATTCATACCATCCCTTATGGGCAAATACCCAAAATAACCAACTATTCCAGGGATTGGACAATCATGAAATTACAATTCACCGTACCGTTTGATACTGACTTGATAAAGGTAAAAAAGATCTTCAAACAAATTGGTACTGAGTTGCTTGAACATCCCGAGTTCGGTGAAGATTTTTTCAGTCCGTTCAAATCGCAAGGCGTTATTCAGGTCGATGATGTGGGTATCGTCATACGCGGCAAGTTCATGGTAAAGCCCGGTAAGCAATTCATGATTCGTAAAGAGATTTTTCAACGCGTGCAAAAAGAATTCGACAAGAACGGTATTCAGTTCGCGAGAAAGGAAGTGCGGGTCAAGCTCGATGGTGCTGCGGCTGGCGACCCGGAGCTGTCAGAATCGGATAAAAAAGTAATCGGTGCTGCTGCCTTGGCGGCAAGTGAAGAAAAACCGACCACCTAAGCCGAACTCGTGTTGACGAGCCAGCAGGTGAAGCTGCCAAGGTATGGTTTGCGGCAGTAACATTTGCCGACCTGGTGCTTTTCTGCGAAAGCTGAAAAGCGGCTGACTGCATGCGGCTGACTGTATAAGGTAATCTGGTTCAGTTGGCGATGGTCTCTCGCAGCTGCGCCATGCGTAGCACGGCATTGCCTGCCTCTTTGCCTTTTTGCACGAAGTGCTCACGATAAATTTTATTGTGATGATCGGTTTCTTGATAGTTATGTGGCGTCAGGGAAACTGAATAAACAGGTACACCCGTTTCTAGTCCGGCTTGCATCAAACCGTTGACGACAGCTTGCGCAACGAATTCATGGCGATAGATACCGCCATCGACAACCAGAGCCGCTGCGACTATGGCGTCATACTTTCCGGTGCGGGCCAGATCACGGGCAAATAACGGCATTTCAAATGCGCCAGGGACACTGAATACGTCGATAGGAATATCGGTAATCACTTGTTGAAAGCCGACAAGCGCATTATCAACGATCTCTGCGTGCCAATCGGCCTTGATGAATGCGCATCGTGACTGTGCCATTGAAAGTCCTTATGGTTAAAGATGAAAGCAATTTACCCGAACGCTCATTGTACCGATCAATATGCCAAGGGTGGCTCGTCCAGCGCCGCCCGTTGTTCACGTAATGACAGTAGATGTTCATCCCAGAATCGTTCGCCTGCGAAGAAAGGGAAGGCTTGTTTGAACGCCGGATCTTCCCAGCGTTTACCAATCCAGGCGGCATAGTGAATGATTCTCAGTGTGCGCAAGGGTTCGATCAAGGCAAGTTCTCGTTCGTCGAATTCACGAAACTCATGGTAACCATCGAGTAGATCGCCGAGACGTGCTTGCGCATACTGTCGGTCACCCGAGATAAACATCCATAGATCCTGCACTGCGGGGCCTGTTGCCGTGTCATCAAAGTCGAGTAGATGCGGCGTCTCGTCAGCACCCCACAGAATATTGCCGGGATGAAAATCGCCATGAATGCTCAAGTATTTCGCATCCCCAGCTGCATCAAAGGCCTCGTATAGCAGTGGAATCAGATCATCAACAATCGATTCGTAGGTCTGCTTCAATTCATCTGGCATCAGTTTCGCGTCGAGCAGGAAGTTTGCTGAGTCGTCACCCAGACGCTCGACCGTAATGACCGGTCGTGACTGGAACGGATGCAGGGCACCGAGCAAATGCAGGCGCCCCAAGGTACGACCGATGACCTTCAATTGTTCGCTGTTGTCGAGTTCCGGTGGTCGGCCACCCGCGCGGGGAAACAGGCAAAACCTGAATGGCTCGCTATGCAACAGGGTGTCACCGGATTCGTTTGACAAGGGCGCAATGACTGGTAAATCGTGTTCTTTCAGGATCTTGCAGAACGCGTGCTCCTCGAGTATGGCTGCATCGGTCCAACGCTCTGGGCGGTAGAATTTGGCGATGATACTGCTACCGTCGGCGAGGCCGATCGTGTAGACACGGTTCTCGTAGCTATTGAGCGCACTGACGCGACCATCGGTCTGCCAGCCAGCCGCATCGATGGCGTCCAGAATCTGATTGGGGTCCAAATGCTGGAACGCCAGTGTAGCGTTCTGGCTCATCGCGACATATCTCGTTTATTTGCCTGAATTTGTCGGCAAATGTCTGCAAATATGCAGAAATTGGTGCTATCTTTCAACTTTCGACCTAATGAGCGAGTGGAGCGGACAGAGTATGTCACAGGTGTTGGTACTGAATGGTCCGAACCTCAATTTGTTGGGGAGTCGAGAGCCTGAAAAATACGGTACTGCAACCCTCGCAGACATGCAGAAAGGTGTCGAGGCTGCCGCTGCTCGCACTGCGGAGCAAGGTGGATTGTCGGTGGGCGTGACATTCTTTCAGAGCAATAGCGAAGGTGCGCTGATAGACCGGGTGCAGTCTGCTGCGCGCGACGGTGTCGGCATCACGATCATCAACCCTGGCGGTTATTCACATACCAGCGTCGCGTTGCGCGATGCTTTTTTGGGCAGCCAAATGCCATTGATTGAAGTTCACGTGTCCAATATCTACGCCCGTGAATCGTTCCGGCATCACTCATACTTTTCTGATATTTCGGTCGGCAGCTTGGCTGGCTTCGGCGTCGATGGCTATCTGATGGCTTTCGATGCGGCGGTCAGGTTTCTGAAACAGCAATAAAACCAAAAACATAACGGAAGAACAGACTCATGGATATTCGCAAGATCAAAAAATTGATTGAGCTTCTCGAAGACTCAGACGTCGCGGAAATCGAAATTGTCGAAGGCGAGGAGTCCGTGCGCATAGCACGTGGCGGTAGCGTAGCGGCAATGCCCGTAGCGGCTCCGGTAAATTATGCACCTCCTGCGCCGGCCGCCGCGGCACCGAGTGCGGCACCCAGTCCCATGGCGCCTGCTGCTGACTCGGGTGCGGATTTGCTGCCACCTGGCAACGTTGTTGAATCGCCTATGGTAGGCACCTTTTACCGTTCTTCGTCGCCGACAACCAAGCCGTTTGTCGAAGTGGGTCAGTCCGTGAATAAAGGCGATACCCTGTGCATCATTGAAGCGATGAAAATCATGAATCAGATCGAAGCCGATGTCAGTGGCACGGTACGCGCCATTCTGATCGAGGATGGTCAGCCGGTGGAGTTCGGCGAACCACTGATTGTTATCGACTGAGACTTGCGATCATGGTTAAACCGTTAAAGAAAATACTGATCGCCAATCGCGGCGAGATTGCGCTGCGCATCATGCGTTGTTGTCGAGATCTGGGCATTGAAACCGTTGCTGTCTATTCAACTGCTGACCGAGATCTGAAACATGTTCGCCTTGCCGATGAAGCTGTGTGTATCGGTCCGCCCGCATCGACCGACAGTTATCTGAACGTACCGGCCATCATCAGCGCTGCGGAAATCACGCGCGCAGAAGCGATACATCCGGGCTATGGCTTTCTGGCCGAGAACGCCGACTTTGCCGAACGCGTCGAATACAGCGGCTTTAAATTCATTGGCCCCACCGCCGATGTTATCCGGCTGATGGGTGACAAGGTCAGTGCCATCGCCGAAATGAAAGCGGCTGGTGTGCCCTGTGTCCCGGGTAGTGATGGTCCGCTCGGTGATAACCCAGCACGCAATCGGGAATTGGCCAACGAGATTGGTTACCCGATCATCATCAAGGCCGCTGGCGGTGGTGGTGGGCGAGGCATGCGAGTCGTGCGAAGCGACAGCGAGCTCGTCGAATCGATTGCCATGACACAAAACGAAGCCGGTACTGCCTTTGGTAATCCGATGGTGTACATGGAAAAATTTCTGGAAAAACCACGTCATATCGAATTTCAGGTGATCGCTGATGAACATGGCAATGCCATTCATTTGGGTGAGCGTGATTGCTCGATGCAACGTCGCCATCAGAAAGTCGTTGAAGAAGCGCCAGCGCCGGGTATAGACGAAGCGACTCGAGCCGATATGGGCAAGCGTTGCGTTGATGCCTGCAAGCGTCTTGGTTATCGAGGTGCTGGCACGTTTGAATTTTTATACGAAGACGGCCGCTTCTATTTCATTGAAATGAATACACGTGTTCAGGTAGAGCACCCGGTCACTGAAATGATAACCGGCATAGACATCATCAAGGAACAGATATACACCGCTGAAGGCCGTGAACTCCGATGGAATCAGGATGATATTCGCATCAGTGGTCATGCTTTCGAATGCAGACTGAACGCGGAAGACCCAGTGACCTTCATGCCTTCACCTGGCACCATCAAGCAATACCATTCGCCCGGTGGCTTGGGTGTGCGAGTCGAGACGCATATCTACAATGGTTATGCAGTACCGCCCAACTATGATTCGATGATTGCCAAGCTTGTGGTATCGGCAAATACACGTGAATCAGCATTGGCGCGTATGCGTGGCGCCTTGAGTGAGGTGTTTATCGATGGCATCAAAACGAATATCCCTTTGCACATTGATATTTTCAACGATCCGCACTTTCAGGAAGGTGGCACCAATATTCACTACCTTGAAAAGAAACTTGGTCTGCAGTAGTTGCAGCGATAGTGTCTGAACAGTGGCCAGAGGTACATGTCGAGACATCGGCCGAGGGCGTTGATGCCATTGAGCAATGGTTGTTCGAGGCGGGCGCCTTGTCGGTTACTCTGCAGGATCGACTAAACGACGGTGATCTTTCTCATGCGGTGCTTGAACCGGTACCGGGTGAGGTTCGACTCTGGGAGAGCCTTCGAGTTACCGGCCTGTTTGCTCAGGACATGCCTTCGGATCAAGTGCAATCCTCGTTGCATATTGCAGCCAGTCTCTGTGGACTTGCCATACCTGATTATCGGATTGTCGGTCTCGCTGATGAAGTCTGGGAACTCAGCTGGATGCGTGACTTTGTACCGATGCAATTTGGCGATAATTTCTGGATATGTCCAAGTTATTCTGAGCCGGTTGATCCACACGCCATTAATCTGAAACTCGATCCTGGTCTTGCCTTTGGCAGTGGCACCCATCCGACCACGGCGCAGTGTCTTGAATGGTTGGCCCGTCAATCGTTCAAGCAGGAACGTGTCATAGACTTCGGTTGTGGCTCAGGTGTATTGGCCATTGCCGCGGGATTGCTTGGTGCACGGGATATCATGGCAATCGATATTGATCCGCAGGCGCTCGAAGCCACGCGACAAAATGCTGTCACCAACGGAGTGGGACAATTTATTCAGACCGGGCAAACGGATCTGCTTGAGAGCAGCGAAAATGTTTGTGACATTCTGCTTGCGAACATTCTGTTTCGACCACTGATGTCTCTGGCTGAGACATTCAGTCGCTTGACGGTAACAGGTGGCAAACTGGTATTGTCAGGACTGCTTGATGATCAGGTTCAGGAGCTGTGCTTGCGCTACAATCCGTGGTTCGAATTCGTGGAAAAATCTACCTCAGAAAACTGGGCACTTCTGGTTGCACATCGTCGTTAGACTGTCTGTCGCCAGCATTGACTTATGGGCGAACCTGACGAAAATCCTGCCATGAGCAATCCGCAGACGTGTTGCTCAAACTGCCAGACGATCTTTGAGGTGCCAGAGGAACTTCTGGCGTCATCGGACACGCGTGTGCGTTGTGGCGAGTGCCTGAGCATTTTCGACGCACTGATCAACCTGCGTGAACAGGACACAGCACAAGAGCAGCATCATCAACACGATGATGATGTGAGCCGATTGAAGCACGGGCCGGCAAATCCCACAGAGCTTGCCGAAGAGAGTGCTGAGTTGATCGATTCCCAGACTTTCGATGAAAAGTCGACAACGCTTGGTGAGCACGCCGTTGGCGAGGAAGCGAACGCGGATCTTTCCAGTGATTCATCGGAATCACTCGCTGATACGAGGTCGGAATCTTCTGATGTCGATGCGGCGTCCATTGCCGGGCTTGCCAATGACACGACATCACTAGATGTGACCTATTCGGATTTCGATCTGTTTTCTGAAGACGCAGAACTTCCAGAGGTTGCGTATTTCGACCAAACGCGAGATACCCCGGATTTTGACTTCGACTCCATTGAGCTCGATGAAGATGAGACCTTCAACGACACGCTGTTTGCACATGACGTGACGGTAGATGCCCGTCAGGCCTTGTTGGAGTCCGGGCAGAGCGATCATGCCGATGAGCTGGCCAGTAACCTGGGCCGGGGTACGGATATCGTCACCGATGAAGGTAACCGAACCCCCATCGTATTTACTTATCGTGACCCGGATGAAAACGACGGTGAAACGAGCGATACCCCAGTGTCGGCGCTTGATGCCAGCGAGTCTCTGCCAGAAACGGTGGTTATCAAGCCAGGCGCCAAAGTAGACATCGATGCGGAGCCCAGCGAGCTTGACACTGCTGTGGAGGAAAGTGCCGCGGAAGCTGTGCTGCCGATTTCGCTGCCGCAAGAGAAAAAGTCCCCGTGGGTGTTCCGTAGCATGATGTTCTTGCTGCTGTGTGTACTTGCCAGTGGGCTGTATATTGCACGTGAACGAAACACACTGCGTAACAATCCGATTGTCCGACCAGTTTTGGTTGCAGCCTGTGCTGTGTTCAATTGTGAGGTGCCGCAACGTGTTGATCTTTCATCGCTTCGCGTTCTGCAGCGAAGCGTGTTTTCACACCCGACGATCGAAAATGCGCTGGTTATCAACGTAGCGTTTCGAAATGAGGCCGAGTTTGATCAGCAGTATCCGGTACTTGTCATTCGTTTATCGGATAGGAATGGGCGTTTGGTAGCCAAACGTGACTTTTTGCCCGCTGATTATCTAGATCAATGGCAGACCAGCGATACGCTCGATGCGGGCAAGCGACTTGATATCAGCCTTGAAGTCAATGATCCGGGTCAAAATGCTCGGTCATTCGAACTGGACTTTCGCGAAGTGAAAATAGCTGTCAATTAACAAATTACGGTAGCTTGTAAATATCGTTTTGTAATAAGATAGCCGGCCGCTTTAAGTTCAGGTCGCAATGTTCGCTATTGGTCCCCATTTGATCGATAACCCCGTTTTTCTCGCCCCCATGGCCGGTATAAGCGATCGACCATTTCGCGATCTCTGTGCACGTCATGGCGCGGGCTATGCCGCCTCCGAGATGATTTCCAGTGACACGCTGCTGCATGCTACTGCTAAAACGCAGCATCGTATTCAGCGCGCCAGTAACGGTTTACCGCATGCGGTTCAAATCGCCGGTAGTGATCCTGAGGCAATGGCCGATGCAGCGGAGCTGAACGTTAGTCATGGTGCCGAAATCATCGACATCAACATGGGTTGTCCGGCAAAGAAAGTGTGTAACCGGCTAGCCGGATCTGCCTTGCTATCTGATCCTGAAAAGGTGCAGTCGATTCTCAATAGTGTTGTTAAACGTGTTGATGTACCGGTAACTTTAAAAATCCGTACCGGTCCGAGTCCAGACAATCGTAACGGTGTGGAGATTGCGCAGATGGCACAAGCCTCTGGCATTGCCTGTCTTGCCGTGCATGGTCGTACGCGTACCGATCGTTTCAAAGGCGATGCTGAGTACGACACGATTACCGATATCGTCAAAGCGGTGGATATTCCGGTTATCGCCAATGGTGATATCACCGATGGGCAGACAGCACGTCGTGTGCTCGACAAGACCGGTGCTGCTGGCGTCATGATCGGGCGAGCAGCGCAAGGCAATCCCTGGATATTTCGCGAGATCACTGCAATCCTGGAGGGCAAGCCGTTACCAGCTCGTCCGAATAGCGCCGAAATTCAGAGCGTTTTGCATGAACACCTTCGCGGTTGTCATGCCTTGTATGGTGAATACCGTGGCGTGCGCATAGCGCGCAAACACATCGCCTGGTATTGCAAGGGTCTGCGTCACGCCAATGTGTTTCGTGATGCTGCCAACACGGTGCAATCAGCGACAGAGCAGTTGTTGTTGGTCGACCGCTTTTTTACCTCCCCAGAAACTTTTGCCGCAGCAGCCTGACAACGATGCCAGCTAAACAACCTGCGACACGGCGCTACAAATCGATGCAACGTCGCGCAGTCGTCAAGAAACCCCAAGAAAACGTTCATCGAAACACCGCCATACAACAGTGTGTGCATGCTGAACTCAGTCGTTATTTCGAAATGCTCGATGGTGAAGCACCCTTAGACCTGTATCGCATGGTCATGCAACAAACCGAAGCCGCCTTGCTGTCTTCGGTACTTGAAGAGTGTCGTGGCAATCAAAGTAAAGCCGCCACCTGGCTGGGTATCAACCGCGGTACCTTGCGCGCCAAGCTCGCAGCATTGGAAACAGAAGATTCGTGAGCGACTTGGTGGGCACGGCGTCAACACCGGCGCGATCAGCCTGTGCGTTACTGAGCGTATCGGACAAGCAGGGTATTGAAGACTTGGCTCGAGCCTTGTCAGCAAAAGGACTGACATTGCTTTCAACGGGCGGAACGGCGAGCCTGCTACGGGACGCTGGTCTCGAAGTCACTGATGTATCAACACATACCGGCGCTGCGGAGATGATGGCAGGGCGGGTAAAGACCTTGCACCCGAAGGTTCATGGCGGCATTCTCGGACGGCGCGGACTTGATGACGACGTCATGGTTGAGCGCGACATTGCACCGATTGACTTCGTTATTGTCAATCTGTATCCGTTCGCGGCGACTGTTGCACGAGCCGACGCCACATTCGATGAGGCTATCGAAAACATAGATATCGGCGGTCCGGCCATGATTCGTTCCGCTGCAAAGAACCATGCTTCGGTCGCGGTGATCACTGATCCGGCAGACTACTCTCGTGTTATTGAAACCCTGGATGCCAGCGATGAAGAACAGGCAGCGCTTCGGTTTGATCTGGCTACCAAGGCCTTTGAACATACTGCTGCTTACGATGGCATGATTGCCGAGTATCTTGGTCGTCGCACCGATCCCACAGTTACGGAAGGCTTTGTAGGGGCAGCGGCAGTTGCACCGGCAGTATCACCCGTCGATGCATCTGCAAATGAAACTGCAAAAGAAGCTGCAAATGTAAATGTACCTACAGAAGTACCTGCAGTTTTTCCGCGCACCTTGAATCGTCAGTTTCACTTGGTGGAAACCTTGCGTTATGGCGAGAACCCGCATCAACGTGCCGCGTTCTACCGCGACCCTGATGCTGCTGCAGGAACGCTAGCAACAGCCAGTTTCTGTCAAGGTAAATCGCTGTCCTATAACAACATGATGGATGCAGATGCAGCACTCGCCTGCGTTCGGCAGTTCAGCGAAACAGCCTGTGTCATCGTCAAACATGGTAACCCGTGTGGCGTTGCGGTCGCCGAATCTGTTCAAGCGGCTTACGATGCAGCTTACAAGACCGATCCCACGTCAGCGTTTGGTGGCATCATTGCGTTCAATCGCTCACTCGACAAGGCAACAGTTGCAGGCATGTTGGCTCGACAGTTTGTTGAGGTGGTTATTGCCCCTGGCATTGATGCGGAGGCATTGGTATTGTTTGCTGAAAAACCAAATGTCCGTGTCCTTGACTGTGGTACTGCGATAGAAAGTGATGGTGAACAATGGCAGTTCCGACCCGTTTCTGGTGGTTTGTTGGTACAAGATGATGATCTGGCGAATGTTGGCAGGGATCAATTGAAACTGGTCAGTAAACGAAAACCCACTGACGCAGAGTTGGACGATCTACTGTTTACCTGGAAGGTTGCAAAATTCGTCAAGTCCAATGCCATTGTGTATGGTCGTGCGCTGTCGACTATTGGCGTTGGCGCGGGTCAGATGAGCCGCGTATATTCGGCGCGAATCGCAGGAATCAAAGCGCAGGATGAAGGGCTCGAAGTCAAAGGATCGGTCATGGCATCGGATGCTTTTTTTCCGTTTCGCGATGGAATAGATAACGCTGCCAAGGTTGGTATAACTGCAGTGATTCAGCCCGGTGGCTCACGTAATGATGAGGAAGTTATAGCTGCGGCTGATGAACATGGGATGGCTATGGTTTTTAGTGGGGTTCGTCACTTCCGTCACTAGCTAACTGGCCTACTTGGGTGTTGTTGTAAAAATTCTGGTATATTTTTTTGGTCTA